>DDYT01000056.1 GCA_002348095.1 Erysipelotrichaceae bacterium UBA2227
ATCAGCGGAACCGGATTAAAGAAATGCATACCAATGACCTGTGTCGGACGCTTGGTTGCCATCGCAACTTCCGTAATCGACAGACTGGATGTGTTGGTGGCTAAAATAGCCTCCGGTTTGCACATATCATCCAACTCTTTAAAAATGCTCTTTTTAACAGCCATATTTTCAGATGCTGCTTCAATGATCAAATCACAATGAGCCAATCCGCGAATATCCGAGCTGGTCGAAATATTACCTAAAATCGCATTCATGTCTGCTTGCGAAAGCTTTCCTTTTTCAACGCTGCGACTTAAGTTTTTTTCTATGCTTTTTAATGCTTTTATAAGCATTTCGGAAGAAATGTCCCGTAACACGACTTCATACTTTACAGCCAGAGTCTGGGCAATACCTGAACCCATAACACCTGAACCAATGACACCAATTTTCATAAAACTCCCTCTTTTCGATAAGATGGCAAATTGCTTTCCGCAAAATTCACGGAAAGCAACTTGCTCTGATTTTAGATGATGTTAGATTAAGTTGACAGCAGCCATCATGATACCAACGATAACAGAAACGATCGGGATCAAGGTAGCAACTACGAAGATATCCAAATAAGAATCTTTGTGGGTCATAGCGGTAACAGCCAACAAGGTCAAGACAGCACCGTTATGCGGCAAGGTATCCAAACCACCGGAAGACATCGATGCGATACGGTGGAAAGCTTCCAAAGGGATACCCGAAGTTTTCGATAATTCAACGAAGTTAGCACCTAAAGCTTCCAATGCAATACCCATACCGCCCGAAGCAGAACCGGTAGCACCAGCCAGGATATTAACTGCAACAGCTTCTGAAATCAACGGATTGCCTTCGATACCCAAAACGAAATCTTTCAATGTTGCAAATCCAGGAACCGCGCGAACGACAGCACCGAAACCTACAGCTGCAGAAGTGTTGATGATAGCCAATACGGAACCTGCAGCACCGGCATTGACTGTCGTGATGACATTCGGCATTCTCTTCCAGAACAATGCGATAGCCAAGACGATACCATAGAATAAGGAGAAGATAATGTTTTGTTTGAAACCATTCAATGCAACGACAACAGTAATCAACGGTAACAAGGAAAGGATCCAGTTCGGTAATGCATCGCCATTGCCTTCAGCAACCTTTTTCTCAGGCTCAATGAATACAACGCCTTTTGCTGCATATTGTTTTTCACGCCATGTCAGCCAAAGCATACCGCCGACCAACATGATCAATGCACCGACAGTACCCATGATCGGAGCTGCCAAAGCAGTCGTACCGAAATAGTTCGTCGGGATTAAGTTTTGAATTTGAGGTGAACCCGGGATTGCGGTCATCGTGAATGTGAATGAACCTAAGGCAATTGCTCCAGGAATTAAACGACGAGTGATGTTAGCTTCGCGGAACAGAGCTAAAGCCAACGGATAGATTGCGAATACAACGACAAACAACGAGATACCACCGTAAGTCAATACGCCACAAGCCAATACAACGGCCAATGTTGCGAATTTCTTACCGATAAAACCAACGACTGCATGAGCAACAGCTTTTGCTGCTCCGGTTTCATCCATGATTTTACCGAAGATTGCACCCAGCATAAATACCGGGAACCAAGCTTTGGTGAATCCGACGAAGCCCGTCATGTAAGCATCGGTGTACGCAGGCAACAATTCCAAACCACCGGTAAATGCTACAATTAAAGCGGTGATCGGTGCTACCCAGATGATGGACATTCCTTTATAAGCAAGGAACATAAGAAGTGCTAAACCAAGAAAAATGCCCCACATAAAATTGTCCTCCTCTTTCTATGTGTTAGATTTTAATCCCGACTAATTCAGGCTTGAAGATTCTCTCATCCATAAGTTTCAGATCTTCGCTGATGATCGGTTTAAAATCCATATGAGCCAAGATGTCCTTCTCTAGGTCGACACCTGGCGCAATTTCGGTCAATACGACGCCGTCTTTGCCTAAAACGAATACTGCACGCTCAGTGATATACATAACCGGCTGACCGACTTCGTTAGCAAATTCGCCACTGAACGTCACTTGTTCGACAGCTTTAACAAATTTTTTGCTTCTGCCTTCAACCAAGATATTCAGTTTTCCGTCTTGTGCTTCAACTTCCAAACCACCGGCAGTAAATGTTCCCAAAAAGAATACCTTCTTCGCATTTTGGGTAATATTGATAAATCCGCCGGCTCCTGCAATTTTCGGACCAAACTTACTGACGTTAATGTTACCTTTTACGTCACATTCAGCAAGACCGAGGTAAGCCAAATCCAAACCGCCGCCATCATAGAAGTCAAACTGATACGGTTGATCGATCAATGCTTCCAGATTGGTTGCTGCACCGAAACTCAAGCCGCCGGCCGGAATACCGCCGATCGGACCCGGTTCTACCGTCAGGATCATCTCATTGCCCAAACCTTCTTCATTGGCAACGCGGGCGACACCTTCCGGCATACCGATACCTAAGTTAACGATCGCACTCGGAATCAGTTCCATCGCTGCACGACGGGCGATGATCTTACGGTCATCCAACTCCATCGGCTTAACGCTGTTGACCGGAACACGGATCGCACCGGTATAACTTGCGTTGTAATCTTCGGCAAACGTTTGCATATGATTCTTCATATCTTGCGTTTGAACGATGGCTGTTACATAAATACCAGGAATCTTGACCAGTTTCGGATCAAGTGTACCGGCTTTGACCACTTTTTCAACTTGAACGATAACTTTTCCGCCTGAATTCTTACAAGCTTGAGCAATCGACAAGACTTCCAGTGATCCTGCCTCTTTTTCCATGGTTACATTTCCGTTTTCATCTGCATACGTACCACGTAAGAATGCAAAATGAATCGGGAAGGTCTTATACATCAAATACTCTTTTCCGCGCAACTCGACTAACTCAACCATATCTTCCTTGGTAATTTCATTGAGTTTTCCGCCTTGCAGACGAGGATCTACAAACGTTTTTAATCCGACACGAGTGATCGTTCCCGGCTTGTTCGCTGCGATATCTCTGAATAAATGTGAGATACAGCCCTGCGGGAAGTTATAAGCTTCAACCTTGTTGTCCAATGCCAGTTTTTGAACTTTTGGCACCAAACCCCAGTGTCCGCCGATAACACGCTTCAATAATCCTTCATGTCCGAAGTGGTTGAGACCGCGGGTTTTCCCGTCGCCCTGACCGGCAGCATACACCAATGTCAGATTTCTCGGTTCACCTGTCTCAACAAAACGTTTTTCGATCGCAATTTCCAATTCTTCCGGAACTGCGTTACCCACGAAGCCGCCGGTCGCAATCGTACTGTTGGAAGTAACTAATTTTACCGCTTCATCCGCAGTAAGAAATTTTACGGCCATTGTCTTTCCCTCTTTCTTATAATCTCATCCCGCCATTAACACTTAGGTTATGGCCGGTGATGTAGGAAGAATCGTCAGAAGCTAAGAACAAAGCAGCTTTTGCGATTTCTTCCGGTTGTGCCAAACGTCCCAACATGGTTTGCTTGGCAAATTTATCTAACAAATCTTGCGGAACGGTTTTCAGGATATCGGTCATGGTGTAACCCGGGGAAATTGCGTTGACGCGTACTTGAGCACCCTTCATCGCGAATTCCTTCGCCCATGATTTTGTCATGCCGATGACGCCGGCTTTAGTAGCTGCGTAGTTGGCCTGACCGATATTTCCGAATTCTCCGACAACCGAAGAAATGTTGATAATAGAACCCTGACCTTGCTCTTGCATGACCGGACCGACCAAGCGGGTAAGGTTGAAGACGCCTTTTAAGTTGACATCGATAACCAGATTCCACATATCATCGGTCATTTTGCGAGTTAATGCATCGCGAGTGATACCGGCATTATTGACCAGAATGTCAATTTTGCCATACTTTTCAATAACATGATTCACAAATGCCTGGCATCCTTCAACGTCAGTAACATTTAAGTGATAACCTTCAACACCTTCACAACTGTATGCAAGGTCGCCCATATCGGCAGCAACGACTTTTGCTCCTTCGGCAACAAACAACTCAGCCATCGCCTGGCCCAATCCTCTTGCGCCGCCGGTAATAACGGCAACTTTATCTTTTAGTTTCATATTTCTCCTTTTGTAACGTTTAACGTATGTTCAATTAACGGCTGACGATCATCGAAATGCCTTGACCGCCCCCGATGCATAATGTAGCCAGTCCATGCTTAGAATCTCTCTTAACCATTTCATGAATCAAGGTAACCAATACGCGTGTTCCGGAAGCGCCGATCGGATGACCCAATGCAATCGCACCGCCATTGACATTGACGATATCGGTATTCAGATTCAAACTGGTCACAACGCTTAACGATTGCGCTGCGAATGCTTCATTCGCTTCAATCAAATCCAAATCTTCAACTTTCAGATTGGCTTTAGCCAAAGCTTTGTGTGTCGCCGGAATCGGACCGGTACCCATGATTTGCGGATCAACCCCTGCCGAAGCATAGGATGTAATCGTAACTAAAGGTTTTAACCCCAATTCATCGGCTTTTTCTTTGCTCATAACAACAACAGCAGCGGCACCGTCATTGATACCCGAAGATGTAGCGGCAGTGACGACGCCATCTTTCTTGAAAGCAGGACGCAACTTGGCTAGTGACTCCATCGTCTGACCGGCTTTTGGATATTCATCGGTATCGATAATCGTGTCTCCCTTTTTCGAAGGAATAATAAACGGAACGATTTCATCTTTAAACTTTCCGTCTGCAATCGCTTTTAAAGCGCGACTCTGGCTTTCAACCGCAAAGGCATCCAACTGTTCACGAGTGAAACCATACTTCTCAACAATGTTCTCTGCTGTAATACCCATATGAACTTTACTGTAAATATCGGTCAAACCATCAAAAACCATCGTATCGACAAGTTCTGCATTTCCCATGCGCGCTCCCCAGCGGGCCGAAGGGACGATATACGGAGACAGACTCATGTTTTCCGTACCACCGGCAACGACGATGTCAGCATCACCGCTTTGGATCGCCTGAGCAGCCAATACGACAGCCTTTAAGCCCGAACCGCATACTTTGTTGACAACATAGGATGACTTCTCAATTGGAATCCCGGCATGAATCGAAATCTGTCGTGCTACATTCTGTCCAAGACCCGCCTGAAGTACATTCCCGAAGATGACTTCATCGACCATATCCGGCTGGATATTAGCGCGGCTTATAGCTTCCTTGGCAACAGCAGTACCCAATTCAACGGCGGAAACATTCTTAAAACATCCTCCGAATGTTCCGATCGCTGTACGGACGGCGGAGACTATTACTACTTCTTTCATCTTTACCTCCATGTAAATTAAATTTTTGCCTAACTATGTGATTGTAATCACGATGCTAAGCGCTTACATGTCTATATTACTTTATATGTCAAAATATTTCCAATATGCATGTTTTATATGTTGTATAAGTGGAGCTTATAGTTTATGATGATAAACAAGAGAGGTGAAAGGTTATACCATGGACATCTATCAATTACGCTATTTCGTTGCCATCGTCGAATCCGATTTCAATTTGTCAATGGCATCGCGCAAACATCACATATCGCAACCTGCACTTACACAAGCCATCAAAAAGTTCGAAACTGAGGAAAAAGTAGAATTGTTTACACGGGCCAACGGTCGCCTGTCCGGTTTGACCAATGTCGGAGAAAACTTTTATAACAATGCATTGATCGTTTTAGAACATCACGATCGGATGCTCAAAGATCTGCGGGAGAATTCCACGGTAGTTCGGGGCAAAGTTCGCATCGGAATCCCGCCGCTCATTCTGACCGTCTTGTTTACCGATTTTCTTTCATCCTTAATTATTAAAAATCCGGATATCCGCTTTGTGTTCATCGAAGAGGGAGCTTTTGAATTGCGACGTCAGCTCTTTCTTCAGGAAATTGATTTCGCCATATTGTTACAGCCAACCGACCTTAATCCGCAGGTATTCAAGGAAGAAATCATATATATCAATCAATTGACTTGTTTTATGTCGAAGAAACATCCTCTGGCAACACAAAACTCAATACAGTGGACCGACTTGAGACAACGGAAACTTGCGATATTCACACACACCTTCATGATTCACCATCAGCTCAAACGTAAGTTTGAAAGTTTAAACATCATACCGGATATCGTATTGATGTCTTCTTCATGGGACTTTCTGCTGGAATCTACCCGTGGATCAGATTTCATAACGATACTCCCTTCTCCTGTAAACAATCATTTTTCATATAGTGATGTCAAGGAAATCCCTTTTGATCCCCCGTTTCCCTGGAAAGTCGTCTTGGTTTATCCCATCAAATCACGATACAGCCGAATAGAGAACTACACCCGACAAACCATGATGTCCTACTTTATCGATCAGAAAAAAGTTGAATCCATATAAAAAATCCGCTTTCGCGGATATTTTTTTGCTTGGTGCACCAGACGGGACTCGAACCCGTACGGTTGCCCACACGCCCCTCAAGCGTGCGCGTCTGCCAATTTCGCCACTGGTGCACGGGGTTGTTTTTGGCGCGACCGATAGGAATTGAACCTATGACCTAGCGCTTAGGAGGCGCTCGCTCTATCCCCTGAGCTACGGCCGCATCTGGTCGGAACGACGCGATTTGAACGCGCGACCCCTACCACCCCAAGGTAGTGCACTACCAAGCTGTGCTACGTCCCGATGCAAAAGGTATTATACAACATAAAACGACACTTGAAAATACATTTGCGAAACAAATACACCTATGATAAACTGAATTAGGAAAAGGGGGGATGGTTTAAATAACTGAAAAATCGAGTCAAAGCGCCAGACAATAAGTGACGAGGTAAGAGGAGTATCGAAGTTTTCGGCGGATGCCTCTTCGGCAGCGGATGTCGTTAATCGGGAGTCAAATAAACAATACTGCCCGTTAATCCGAAATTTGAAAGGATCATCATCAATATGTGTGGAATTGTCGGCTACATCGGTAAAAATGCTGCGGTAGATGTTTTAATCGCGGGTTTATCGAAACTGGAGTATCGCGGATATGACTCCGTAGGTATTTCATTATTTCAGAATCATAAAATCGTAACTCAAAAATCCAAAGGTCGCATTGACGATATGGTCAGAAAGATCGACCTTAATCAGTTAAAATCAGCCCAAACAGGCATCGGACATACCCGCTGGGCAACTCATGGAGAACCCTCGGATATCAACTCACATCCACATGGGACTCCCAGAATCACCTTGGTCCATAACGGAATCATCGAGAATTATATGCAAGTCAAGGAGCGGATGATCCGCAAAGGCTATACTTTCGAATCCGAAACGGACACCGAAGCTTTAGCAAAGTGTCTTGACTATTACTATGTACAGAAACAAAACCCGATTTTAGCTATAAAAAAGGTTCTGGAAAAGATTCGGGGATCGTATGCTTTAGGCATGATGTTCGCCGATCATCCGGATGCTATTTATGCGGTCCGCCATGACAGTCCGTTAATCATCGGATTAGGTGAAGATGAAAATTTCATTGCTTCCGATATGACCGCATTGCTGCGCTATACCCGCCGTTATTATCTCTTGGAACATGATGAAATTGCGATCGTAAAACGTAATCATGTCATAATCCTCAATATCGATGGCGAGGAAATTCATAAGGATATCCAAGTCGCTGACTGGGATGAGCAAACTGCAGAAAAAGGCGGTTTTCCGCACTTTATGATCAAGGAAATCCATGAGCAGCCGGAGGCGTTCATGAAAACGTTGCGCGTCCGCCGCAGTGAAAAAGGGTTTGATTTCAGCGGCGAGAAAATCAGCGATGACTTCCTAAAGGGCCTGAATAAAGTTCATATGATAGCCTGCGGAACCGCAATGCACTCCGGCATCATTGCAAAATATCTTTTTGAAAAGTTTGCGAGAATCAATGTGGAAGTCGATGTGGCTTCAGAGTTCCGCTATCGCAATCCGGTGTTGCATAAGGACGATTTGGTCCTGCTGATATCTCAGTCCGGAGAAACCGCGGATACTTTGGCTGCACTTCGCCTGGCAAAATCCCAAGGTGTCAAAACGTTGGCCATTGTCAATGTAAACGGATCATCGATTGCCCGTGAAGCCGATGTGGTCTTAATGACGCATGCCGGTATCGAAATCGCAGTTGCCTCCACCAAAGCATATTTCGTTCAAGTCGGATTATTGAGTGCACTCGCGCTGCATATCGCCAAAGTCAAAGGTATGCTGAGTTCGGAAGACTACGAATCAAAGGTCAGCGAACTGCTGTCAATCGAAGAAGTGATCAAACCGTTGCTTGCCAAAGCAGAACACGTCAAATATCTGGCTTCGCAGTATATCAATGCCAAAAACCTTTTCTTTATCGGTCGCGGCTTGGATTATGCGGTATCGATGGAAGCATCATTAAAACTCAAAGAAATCAGTTATGTGCACAGTGAGGCTTATCCGGGCGGAGAGCTAAAACACGGAACGATTTCACTGATCACGGATGATGTCCCTGTCATCGCACTGACGACGCAAAGCGACTTACTTGAAAAAACAGTAAGTAATGTCAAAGAAGTCAAAGCCCGTGGCGCAAGAGTGCTGTTACTGAAAAAGGAAGATATGCACATCGCAGATGATGTAGCGGATGATGTGGTCAATCTTCCCTCCCTCAGCGATTGGCTGATGCCTTTCACCAGCGTCATTATCATGCAGCTGTTTGCCTATTACAGTGCCGTGTTGCGCGGCTGTGATGTTGATAAACCACGGAACCTGGCGAAGTCCGTAACCGTCGAATAAGAAAATGCACCTTCTCAGATTGAGGAGGTGCTTCTTTTTTTAAATATCTGATACAGCAATCCGGTGCCTATGATCAATCCGATTGCACAGATCAGAACGTTGAGCATAAATCCTCCCGACCGATATGCCATCGGTGCCAAACTGTTTGCCGTTACATTGGTCATGGACATCACAAAACTCAAGATCGTCAGAAAGCCTGCTGTCTGTCCCTTCAGTATTCCGGTAGCCAAGGGAAACAGCAGTCCCCAAATCAAATCAAATGCCAGACCAAACATAAAACCGATCAAAAATATCGTCGGTGGGTAATCAAAAAGCATAAGCAACATAAATACCGCAGAGAATACCGCTCCCCATAGACCCATCCGCCGTTTACCTAAACGATCGCTCAAAAGCATGATTCCGATACCGGCACCCAGAGAGCCCAAGGCAATCATACTGTACAGAGAGGCAATGCCTTGTGAAGATTGTCCGAGTTGGTACAAATGGATGCTCAGATAATTGAAGTAGAACACCGAAGGCAACGAGAATAGAGCGACTACCGCCATCATCATGACCGCATTTGCATTATTTAATATGGACTTCACGCTGTTATGATGAATCGACTCGTGTCTGGAACGCACATCCGGCATCAGAAATGTGCCCATCATGCATAACGTCATCATAAGCATTACCCCAAGATACAGACTCTGAAATCCAAATGCAGTTGCCAAAGAGGTTGCAACTAAAGGTGAAATCAATACAGCCAGCGCAAAGGCAACCTTATGCAGTCCGCTGACAAATCCGAACTTCTCCGGTATGACCAAAATTGAAAGATAAGACGGACTGATACTGATCAGCGCAAAAAACCCGATGCCCAATATGGTCCTTCCTAAGACAAACCCCCAAGGATCGGACCAGATATATATTAGGGCACTTCCCATCACAAACAGAAATGTACTGAAAATCAGGATCCGCTTGTTACCGATTTTATCTGCCATCATTCCTAAAAACGGCACAAATAAGCCGGAAAGTGCATAACCCAGATTCAGCAAGGTCACATTGCTTTGATCGACCCGATAAATCGATGCGATCAAAGGTGCCATCGGCATGACCATACTCATTTCAAAGGTAATGACCAATTGAATGGCCATCAGCACGCAGATGGCCACGATATTCATTTTCTCATGTCTCATATTCACTTACAAAATCATCAATGGTGATTATGTTCCTTTTCATTTCTAAGCGATTTGCCAGTTGTGCTACGACCGGTTGTTTCAGTGCCGCCTTGTCCAATAGTTCGAAATCCCAGAAGATCTCCTGCTTATGAGCGTCACCGACGATTTTTTTATCCGCCATGACAATAATGCGATCGAAATTCTCAATAACGAACTCCATATCATGAGAAATCGTAATCACAGTTTTCCCTGATCCATGCAATCGTTCAATGATCTCTTTCTGATAAAGCAACCCCAACAAATCCTGACCGGCTGTCGGCTCATCCAATATTACCACATCCGCATCCATGGCGACAACCGATGCAATCGTGACAAACTTCCGGATACTGAAAGGAAGATCATACGGATTGGTCTGCAGATCATCGGCTAAATGACAAATCTGCGCAGCCTCTGTCACCCGTCGCTCGATTTCCTCTTGCTGCATCCTAAGATACCGCAGGGAATATGCGATTTCGCTGTAGACGGATTGATTAAAAATCTGATCACCTGGATTTTGAAAGACATAACCCACTTTCTTCGATAATGTCGCGGTCGTTTTCTTTGAAGCATCTTCCCCAAATACCATGATTTTCCCGCTTTTTGGACGAAGCAATCCGTTCATCATTTTGACTGCCGTCGTTTTGCCGGCACCGTTTTGACCGATGATCGCGACTTTCTCCCCGGATCGAATGGTTAAAGATATATCATCCACGGCAACAAAGCCATTGTCATAAGCAAAGGTCACGTGTTCAAATCGGATCGCATCCATTATCTGACCCTCCCTTTCAGCTGTTGATAAGCATCTTCCAAGGTCGTCGGTATTTCATCAAAAACGGCTTTGCCGGATTTCATCAGCTTCAAAGCAAGCAATGCCACCTGAGGCAGATTATTGCCGGTCGAAAGTAACATCGGATCAGAAAAGACTGCTTGTGCCGGCGCATCTTTTACGATTTGCTTTTGATCGATGACGATGATACGATCGGCATATTCCGCGACCCAGTCGATCTTATGTTCAACCAGGATGATCGTTTTCTTTCTATCTTTCAGCAGTCGGATCGTCTCGAAAACTTCTTCGGTCCCTTGCGGATCCAACTGCGAAGTCGGTTCATCAATGATCAGAATTTCCGGATCCATAACCAAAACCGAAGCCAATGCCACCCGTTGGCTCTGACCTCCCGAAAGCTGCATCGGATGCTTGAATCGTAAATGATTGATGTTGAGTTGATTAAGCATTTCATCGACCCTTCGAATGATCTCACTGCGTTCAACACCAAGATTCTCCAGACCATACGCAATTTCCTCAAATACCGTCTGCTTGACACCGCTGACCTGTACAAAAGGATTCTGAAAAACAAACCCGATATGAAGGGCAATGTCTCCCATCGACATTTCTGAAATATCCGAACCATTAAGCAATACCTGACCGCTCATCGTTCCGGTATGAAAGGTGGGGATCAATCCGCGCATGATCGAACACAAGGTTGTCTTACCGACACCGTTTTTACCGACCAAAGCCACAAATTCACCTTTTTCTATCGAAAACGAGATATCTTCAAGGATGTTTTCTTTAGCCAGCTGATATTTGAAAGTTACATTTCTTAGTTCTAGAACAGCCATACAAAAATCCTCCACCCCAATATGCTGATCGTGATCAACACCATTGCGACCGAAAGAATCCGATCGATATTTCTTGAACGGATATCTTTCAAAAATGTTTTCTTTCCGCTCGCTGAAAAGCCACGAACTTCAAGTGTAATCGCCCGATCTTCAAGTTCACTGATCGATGAAATGATCAACGGACCTAACGACGGGAAAAAGGCACGCAGACGCAGTATCATATTGCCCTCGGTCTCGATGCCTCGGGCTTGCTGCGCCTGCATGATGACCTTACTGCGCTTTATCATATCCGGAATCATCTGCAATGTTGACAGTATGATGTAACTGACAACATGACTCACATTTTTCTGTTGAAGACTGATCATCAGATCTTCCACCTCGGTCGTTTCAAAAAACAGCAGTACTACCGCAGCCATGACGACCAGAACGGACGTCTGATTCAGACCGTCAATCAGTCCTTGTATACGAATGATCACAAACTGCCATTGAAACAGGATTTGTGAATCAGATTTATCAAGCATGATTTTAAACAGAAATACAAATATGACAAAAAGCAAGAGTGCCCCGATGAACTTTTTCAGAAAGCCGAAAAAATTACCGGAAAACAAAGCCAAGATCAATGTCAGCGGAACTATGACCAAATAACCGACTTTCCAGTCAAAGGCTAAGGATAATACGACTGCACACATCAAAAATACCACCTTTGTCAATGGGTACAGTTTACTTAACGGTCCTTTTTTACGATCCAACATACATGCTCCTTCATTGATGATCCCGCCGAAGCGGGATCATCGTTATTATCTACTCAACGTAATACTTAGCCAACGGGAATTTTAACAGTGTTCGAGCCGGAATGGCTTTGATGATAAAGAACACGATAAATACGGAAATAAATTTATCAACTGTTTCCGTAATCAGTGCGGTCGTAATGACGGATTGCCATAAACTTTGACCGGTCGCGATTAAGAATGATGTGATAAAACTCGATCCTGAACCGGTAACACCGCCAAATAAGTAAACCGTTACCGGATTAGCTGTCAATTGGGTGATCAGCCAAATCAAAACGCTGGTAATCAATGCTCCTTTAAACGTCTTAAACCAACCTTTCTGGGCGCACAGACCGGCAACGATACCGATGGCCACATTAACGATGGCATAAGGGATCCATGTGGGTGCTGTTATCCCCAGGATCAGATTGGTCACCAATCCGGTAATAGCCCCAAACAACGGACCGGCTAAGGCACCGACCAAAATCGTACCGATAACATCGATGAAGACCGGCAGTCGCAAAATCAATGCGAGCTGACCGCCGACGTAGTTGATTGCGATTCCGATGGGAATCAAAAGAATCGCCATGGTAGAATACTTCGCTGCTTTGCTCATGTTACATCCTCCTCTTCTCAAAAGACGTGAGCTTTATAAAGCAGGAAACACCAAACAGTATGTTTCCTTAACTTCCTTACCAAAACAAACCTCCATAAACAGTTCTTTACACTTTCGAACATCCATATCCATAGCTACATACACATTTTTCTCAAGTTTCCAACTGTCAGCCAGATCAACGATACACTGCCCTTTAGTCAGCCCTTGATGTACGATTCGCAAATTGCTGTGCACCAAACGTGTGCAAACGGTCGGATCGATGGCCATCAGTACCGGTAAAAGATCATGAATGACGATTCCGATATATTTATTATACGACCAGTATGCTTGGAGATAATCCTGAACCATCGCATAGATCAAACTCCCTTTTTCACCGCCGGCCAGCCGGATGAACGTGAGATCGTTGGCATCAAAGATGCACTGATGAGTAGCATCCAAACCTACCATGACGATATCAACACTGATCCCCAGGGAATACACCTTCTCTACTGCTAATGTATCAAACCAGTAATTAAACTCAGCCACCGGCGTGACATTGCCTCTGAACACTCCGCCACCCATCGACCAAACTTTCTTAACATTCCGCATGGTCTTCTCATCTCGATCGATCGCCAAAGCCAGATTCGTCATCGGACCTACCGAGATGATCTCGATTTCTCCAGGATACGTTTTAACACTGTCCAAAATAAAATCGATTGCACTGATCGGCGAAATGTTGTTTGGATCGACTGGCAAGCCAACCCCACCCAAACCGTCAATTCCATGAACATTGCCTCCGTCACGCCCTTGTGCTTCAAGACCTTCCTTGACCCGTTCATAACTGCTGTATGCTCCGCGATATACTTTTATATCTTTTTGGGCATATCTGATCAGCTTGCTTGCATTGTCCGTCGTATGCGAAATACCTTTATTCCCCGCAACGGATGTGATGCCCAATACCTCGAAATCATCATAATTCAGTAATGTCAGTAAGGCTACGGCATCATCGATGCCCGGATCGGTATCAAATATGATTTTTCTTTTACTCATATCATTCTCTTTTCTATCATCAGATCAATTTCCTTCTGATGGCTGTTGAATAACCGGCTTAAAAACAGTCGGAAAAACTTTCTTTCGTCCACGGATTGAGCAATTAAACTCAACCATTCGATATCGGTTTCTCTGAAATCTACGACCGACTCACCCATGGCGATTCCTTCGGTTTCAATCTGGATATGTCCTTTCTTCAATGACAGTATGCTTCGATCCAGCAAATAACCCACAACCAGCGGATCATTGATGACACAACCCAAGGTACGCTCCTGCGACCAGTGAAAGTCAACATAAAACCCGGTAATATCCGTGACAAACTTGCTCAGCGGTGATTTAAACTGCCGAACCATCTCGCGCATATTGGGTGTAAACAAAATTTTATAGGTCACATCCAATGGGACAAGAGTAACATTGGGCAGATGAGCATCGAAGAAAATTTTCGCCGCATGCGGGTCACACCAGAAGTTATACTCGGCAACCGGAGAGCAGTTACCGCAAACATTCACGCTTCCTCCCATAATGACGATCTCTTTTGCGAGTCTCAATACTTGAGGATCATGCTGTATGATCGTTGCCAGATTGGTCAGCGGTCCTAATGCCGCAATGATGATTTCATTCGGATGCTTTCTGAGGTACTGAGGAATGACATCGACGGCTGACGGATGAATGCTGATATCTTCTTTGAAAAAATACACTTCACCGATTCCGTCTTTGCCATGGGTATCCGTGGCATCGACGTAGTTTCGCTTCAGCGGAAGCGCACAGCCTTTGTAAATCGGAACATCTTCCCTGCCAATCATCTTCATCACAGATTTCGCATTGCATGCCGCCTGATGGACCTCAATATTGCCGCTGACGATGGTTACGGCCATGATCTCGAACTCCGGGCTGACACCGGCAAGCAAAAGCGCAAGAGAGTCATCGATTCCGGGATCTGCATCCAAAATGAGCTTAATTTTACTCATTTATATACTCCTTGTAAAACGCAAAAACGATCTGCATTGCATATCTCTTTGCATCTCCATGAATAACAACGCTGTTTTTTCTCGTCTTTCAAAATCATCAGGGAATGTTTCATAACTCAATAACATGTCGGATTTTCCTCCGGATTCACATTCCCCCGAGATGTGAACTTCATTACATATATTATAAGTCATGCCTTCACTGTTTATCAAATGATAAAATCTTGAGTTTAACCAAATCTTAACCTAATCCCCTTGAGTATCCTTTTCAATTTTGATAGTATGTTTATCAGGCAGGTGGTCGTATGAACGTCACTCTTAAAGATATTGCGAAATTATGCGGGGTATCCGTAGCTTCGGTATCCCTGGTATTAAACAATAAACCCAATCGCATTTCGGAAGCAACGAAAAATAAGATCATTCAGACAGCAAAAGAGCATCACTACCATCCCAATCCCATGGCACTGAGTCTGGTAACCAGAAAATCAAAGGTGTTGGGATTAATCATTCCGGATGTTTCTAATTTATTCTATACGGACTTTATCCGTCAGGTCGAACTTGAAACCGCAAAAAATGGTTACACGATCATTCTTGGCAATACCGATGAACAAGGTTCAAGAGAACTCGAATATGTCCGGACTTTTTTACAACGCGGATTAGCCGGTTGCATTTTGATTCATTCGAGCATCGATATGGACAAATACGATACAAAAATCATAGATCAGGTCAAACAGTCAAAACTGCCTTTTGTCATGATCGACCGACAGCAAAAAGCAAGTAACATTAAATCGTTGTTTATCGATCAGGAACTAGGTGCTTATCTTGCGACAAAACACTTGCTCAATCTGGGGCACAAAAAGATCGGATACATCAGCGGTTCATTGAGCCTGGATCTTAGTAAAATGCGCTATGCCGGATACAAACAGGCACTTCAAGAACATGGTATCCCTTTGGATGAGAATCTGATTGAGTTTGGTAACTGGCGACCTGAGGGAGGTCTTAAGGCCGGACTGAGACTGATTGCCAAAGGTGTCAGCGGTATCTTTGCAGCTAATGATATGATGGCCTTTGGTGTTTATCAGGCCGCCTTTTCCTTAGCGCTCCGTATACCGGAGGACTTATCGGTCATTGGTTTTGATGATGTCAGTTTTGCGTCGGTTGTAACCCCGGGATTGACAACGATTCATCAGCCCATGGAACAAATCGGCATCGATTGCGTCAATATGCTTATTGATATGATCGAGACAAATAAATCACAGGAGTCATTTCGGACTTATACGCCGACCCTTATCGTACGAGGAAGTACCACATCAAAACAATAAAGTGCGTTTGATCCGCACTTTTTTCATCCCCCGCCACACCAATCAGTGATTCTTCTTTTTCCCCCGGTCGGTAAAATCCTTTTCAATATCGGCCTTCCAATCATCATCGATTTTCGCTTCATTTCGAAACTTACTGACCGTTTTATTGAGCGTCGAATAATTCAGATGCGTTCCCACGGCATCCGAGTGATAATTGGCGGCACGGCTTGCATCGATGCCGAAGCGCTGTGCCGTAGCTAATGCATCGATATTCGCGCCAAGAAATATAAACTCCCAGCCATACTGTTCTTTCTGTCTTTCGATCATCATTTTTACCCGGTCATACGAATACTCGACACTGCTGTTCTCCATTCCGTCAGTCGTAATGACAAACAAGACTTTATCCGCACGCATCTCCGCCTTTGTGTTCTTCTGAACATTTCCAATCTTACTGATGGTCTTCCCGATGGCATCCAGCAAAGACGTTGAACCGCGGACAAAATAGTCTCTCGCCGTCATATCGGATACACCGTTGATGTCCAGACGGTCGTGAAGCAACTCAACCTTATCATCAAACAACACCGTAGTAATGATGGCCGTTCCTTCTTCCTTACGCTGCTGATTCAGCAAGGCATTGTATCCGCCGATCGTATCACTTTCCAGTCCTGACATCGATCCGCTGCGATCCAATATAAATACAAGTTCTGTTTTGTTGGTTTTCATAAAATACCTCCTCTTTCACTACTAAGGATACATGATGTGAGCAAAAAAAAGGTCGCCTGTAAGGCGACATTTATGCTCCTAAGATGGGTTGTTTAAACGTAAACAAAGCTTCGTTGATTTGTATGATATCGTACTGATGATTGATGATGTGAAACTCAATGATCAGATCGGCTTTACTGCTGCGTGTCAGGGTATACCCGGCCTTCCCAAGTAAATCCCTGATTTGATCCAAGTTCAACTCAAGTGCGATGGCCAGGGCAATACAGGTATTCTTGCTTGGATGATAGTCTGCATTGCGGATCTTGGAAAACAACCGGCGGTCGATATTCGCCTTCTTGTAGACATCGCTGTCCTTCAGACCTTTCCGATCGATCCAGCGAAACAGAGCCTGAGAAAAAGATTCATCGGTCTGACCGACGATATCATTAAGACTGACCTTTGCGGATTCGATGGCAAAACTGTCATGTCTTTGGTAGGTAATCTCCTCTTCAAATCGACTGCTCCGGGTGCTCAATCGCCGATATTTCATCGATTGTTCTTCAACATAATGATCGTCGATGTATTTCTCAATGGAAGCAAACATTTGTTTGCTCAGCATGAATGCCTTGGCATCATAAACCACAAGATATACGGTCATATCATGTTCAAGCAAAAATGCACTAATAGCGGAAATCGCGATATTCAGGGCTTCCTGTTTGGGATAACGATACGTCCCTGAGGATACCAGCGGAAAAGCTATCGACTCACATCCGTGCTGTTTTGCTAAGTGTAGTGAACGGGTATAACAATCCGCCAACTGATCACTCTCGCCGGAAGATCCGCCATGCCATACCGGTCCAACCGTATGGATCACATATTTCGCCGGAAGATCAAATCCCGGCGTGATGACCGCATCACCTTGAGCGCAATGTCCGATGGCATCACAGGCATCTTGCAGTTGTTTGCGCCCGGCAATCGTAAAAATTGCCCCGCTGACACCGCCACCCATCTTTAGCATTGGGTTGGTTGCATTGACGATCACATCGACATTCATTTTGGTAATGTCGTTTCTGACTATAAGTAATGGCATAGTTCCTCCTTAATCAATCTTCCAGCAGTTGTATGGATCTCAAGTATTTTTCTCTTCTCAGCAAATCTTTTTCACTTACCGTCGTAAGCCGCGAAAGCTCACTGTTATGTCTCATATCCGCCAACTTAACGATTCTTGCCAACGGATGGCTCTTTATTGCACGTATGTAGGTATCATAATCGTGTCCGGTTTTTGTAAGTAAAACGATGGCATCGATGATCGTCTGTTCAAAACCCTGATTCATCAAAAAGCGGGTCGTAACACCCTGATCTTCCATCGCGTCATGCAACAAGGCAACGATGACCGCGTCCCTGCCACTCACCTGATTGGCAACTTCAATCAGATGGTTCAGATAGGGTTCTCCCGACTTGTCCACCTGACCCCGATGCAGGTTTTCCGCAAGTTCATACGCCTTGGCAATCCACGGATCTTTCAAATCAAAATAAATCTCTTTCATGTTCCCTCCCCTGATTGAGCAATAAAATCGATGCCGGCTTTTCTCGCCTGAACAAACTGATGGCTACGCGCTACTTTATAGCGGATGCCCTCCTTGATAAAGTATGTTCCTGTCTGTCTGAATGAAAACGAGACGTTGTGTCCTATGCACGTTTGACGGATGTCCAAAACCCACTGATAATCGCATGGTCGGCCATTGATTCCTTGTTCCCCGCCTACCGTTACAAAATCGATCCCATCAAGATACCCGGATAAGTCGATCTCCGAGATCAACGGCTGACAGACGACCCCCTTATGTTTGATTGGATATTGCTGAAGAAGCGTCAGGCGCTTATCGGCCATGGATTGATTCTCCACTGAAACTCCGATAATGACATTGTCATATCCATCCTTCCAATCCGATGGAACGCATTCCATCAGCCGATGGATACGCTTGGTCAGAAAAAGAAAGTTCAGATCTTTACGCTCTTTGATAAAAGACCAAACATCCATTCGCCAAGGATCGGCATCTTCTATGAAAAAATCAGTTTGGAAGCATGTATATACGACATCTTTTGTATTAAGCTTGTACTCTCCGTTTTTCTTGCGAAGCACGGGTAAGTCAAAGGACTTGGTTTTGATCACCTTACCAGCATCTTTCCCGTCTACCCCGTCACGGGTATGAATATAGCAGTTTTTGCATCCTTCACTTATTTTACGACAACCTTGCCACGGACTCCAATGGGCCATATGGATACCTCGATATCTCAATTTGAACTCCAAATCTTTAACCCTATAAGTGCATTATAGCGGTTTTTGCTTGTAACTACAAATATCCGTAAGTCCTTCTTTTCAACAGCATCTCTAAGTGATACGATATTTTAGGTAACAAAGGGGGAAGGATCATGGCTGTTAACTTCCGTAAATATACTGCTCAAGCAGGAATCACTGATGATTACTTCAAAGTTCGAAAATTTCTGATTGACTTGGGATACAAAGAATACACTTATGCCCGTTGGGATTGGATGACTACACACACATACTTAGATCCTTTGGCCGTCGGTTCGATGGGCTTGTGGGAAGAAGATGAGAACATCGTTGGTGCAGCACTGATTGACGGAGCTTTCGGTCAGGCCTTTTGCCTGACACTGCCCGGATATGAAGATTTGAAACGGGATATGCTGATTCATGCCGAAAATCATATGTCTAAAGATGGCCAGCTGTTTGTAACCATCGATGATCATGATCCGTTATTTCAGCAGATGGCCGCTGAATCCGGTTTTGTTGCAACTCCAAATAAGGAGTTCGATGCGATATTTGTAATCGATCAGACATCACTGGACTACACATTGCCCGAAGGTTTTCAAATACAGGCGATGTCAGAGTCTTTGGATTTAGAGAAATACGGTAAAGTCCTTTGGAAGGGATTTGACCATGAGCGAAACGGTGAAGGACCTTTTATTTACAATGATACCAGACAATTGGCTTTTGAAAATGAGATGATTCGTCCAAACGTTGATTTGAGTCTGAAAATTGCAGTAACTAATCCTCATGGGGATTATGTCGCTTATTGCGGAATGTGGTATGATCCTCAAGCCGGATTTGCTGTTGTTGAACCAGTGGCCACCGATCCTGATTATCGAAAGCTCGGTTTGGGAAAAGCAGCCGTACTTGAGGGGATCTTCCGATGTAAGCAGCGTGGGGCAACGCTTGCCTTTGTCGGTTCGTCACAGCAGTTTTATTACAACATTGGTTTTCGCCCGTACGCAACCGCGACCCAGTGGACATTGAAGAATTATAAAAGCGCTTGAACTCACGTTCAGGCGCTTTTTGTTTATTCGGGATAGGTCAAAGACGTATCTTCGATCATGTACAGATCATTCAGGAAATTACCGGCAACTTTTCTGGCTTTTTCGAGATTATGATCGCGATAGTTTCCGCATTCGATCGCTTGGGTTCCCGGTATCTCCTGATCATAGGTGCTGATGAAGGCAAACATATCTTTGACTAGGACAAACAGCTGCTCATTCATCATATCGCCGCTGATCAGCAGGTAAAGACCGGTGCGGCATCCCATCGGCCCAAAATAGATGATCCGGTCTTTATATACGGGATGATTACGCAAAAACGTTGCCCCGAGATGCTCGATCGTGTGCAACTCCGGATTGCCCAGTACAGGTGAAATGTTGGGCTTGATCAGTCGGATATCATACGTTACGACAACAGAGTTGCCGACCGGATCGCGTCTTGACTCATAAATTCCCGGGACTAAGGTCAGATGATTGACCGTAAAACTCTTGATTTTTTCCATAGTGGTCCTCTTTCTATTATTTAAGTGACGAAATTTGTCGGATGGTTTTACTGTCGGTTCCGCAACAGCCGCCAATAATACTCACGCCTAAAGATAAGTATCTTCGGGCAACATCCGTAAACTCCTTTGCATCGATGTCATAGTGTAGGCTTCCGTCTTCTTGAGTATGTGGCAATCCGGCATTGGGTTGAACGATAATTGGTGTTTTGCTTTGTTTACACAGCTGCTCTACAACGGGAATCAAATCTTGCGGTCCCCATGAGCAGTTGACCCCCAACACATCCACGCCCATCGATTCAAAGGTCTCAATCATCGTTTCAACACTGACGCCCATCATCGTTCTGCCATCCCGGTTAAATGTCATGGTCGCCAGAACCGGAAGTGACGTGATGTCTTTTGCACAGCGGATGCCGATACTGATTTCCTCAAGATCCATAAAAGTTTCAAACAGGATCGCATCCACGTGATCTTTTCCGGCTTTGATGATCTCTTCGAAATATCCGTAACACGCCTGCTCTGTCATATCGCCATAAGGTTCTAACAACTGCCCGATCGGCCCGATATCCAAAACGATGCATTTCGAAGGCGCAGCTCTTTTTGCATTGTGAATCGCCGCCATGACTATCTCACTTACCGAATGGGGACTATCCTGATATTTATACCCATTGACCCCAAAGGTTGCGGTGGTTATAAAATCCGCACCGGCATCCGCATATTCCTGATGAACCTGTTGAATGATATGGGGATGAGTCAAGTTCAATTCTTCCATTTTGGGGCGAAATTGAAAACCAAGTTCAAGTAACCGGGTTCCCATGGCCCCATCAAACAGTTGAAACCCGGTATAATCGATTTTTCTCATGGCTGCCTCCACTCTTTGTTCAAGTATATCATTGTTATCGGTATGAAAAAAGCACGAAACGTGCTTATGTAGATTCCATCGATACTTTAGATAACGAATCCTGTATTTGCAATCTGCCCAGTTGGATTTTTGTAAAGAACAAGGTAATTGCAACCGCAGTCCAATTGATCAGAACGATCCCCCACCAGACACCATATATCCCCATGTTCAGAGTCGTACCAAGGAAATAGAAAAGTGCCAGTGGTAATAACTGACGGAATATACCGATCCAAAGAGCAAAGTTCGGTTTCTTGATGCCTTGCAATACCGATACGTTCATGTTGAGAAATACATAACTCATAAAGGCCAGAACCTCAATGCGCAAATAAACCGTCCCTGCTTCGATGACCATCGGATCACTGTTAAATATACCAATCAAATACGGTGCAGCGGGGTAAATGACGACCATCCCTAACGCCATAATCAGTAGCCCTGCTTTTGTGACCACTGCCCGCGCCTGAAGGATACGATCCATTTTCTTCGCTCCAAAATTTTGACCGACAATATTAAGCACAGCCACATTCAATCCGATCGTCGGTAACAGCACGAGTTGTTCAATTCGAACAGCAGCCCCATAAGCCGCAATCGTTTTAGATCCGCCATAAAGCAGTACGAAGTAATTGATAATAAATATGCCCAAAGCAATCGTCGCGGAGTTAAGCGCTGCAGGGATGATCTGTTTAAGCAAAGCGTGCACCGTCGCAAGTCTTGCCTTAGCCTTAATAAGCATATCCTTATCATACAAATCCGACTTCATCCATCGATTAAATAAGTACACCGTGCCGAACAGCTGCACGATTACGGTCGCCAGTGCTACACCGACCGTCCCTAAAGCAGGCAATCCGAACCACCCGAAGATCAACAGCGGGTCGAGAATCAGATTCATAAAGAATCCGATGATCAGAAAATTACGGTATGGTTTTGTATTCCCTTGAGATGCTAACAGTCCGTTAAGTGCCGCATTCAGTAAGAAAAAGATCGATCCGATGAAAATCGTCTGGGTGTAATCCACTCCATAGGTCAGACTCAATCCTTCAGCACCGGCGAGTCTAAAAAGCGGTTCGATGATATTAAATGACAAAATAATCAAACCGACGCCCGCAACAGTTGCCAATATCAAAGCATTGCGGGCATACTGATGATATTCTTGGATATCTTTTTTGCCAATAGCAATGGCGGATAAGGCGGATGTGCCATTACCAATCCCTGAACCGATCGCTATAATCAAAAAGAAGACCGGAAAAGAAAGCGAAAGCCCGGCTAGCGCATCCGTACTTAACTGCCCGGCATAAATACTGTCCACCAGGTTGAACATCGTATTAAAGAAAAAGCCAACGGAAGATGGGATTGCAATCGCTTTGACATGCGAAGCAATGCTTCCTTCAGTCAAATCAAATTTTTTCACGGTATACCTCAAATGATCGTATACTCATTATAGTCTTAATCAATGACCGGATAAAGAATAATACCCAAACGGGTACCACATCAAACTTAGGGTTTTCGCCAGAAAGAATTACAATCTTTTTTATCTTCAAGATTATACTCGATCATTTTTCCCAATAATTCCAGATTCGCAGGGTTGTTAAATGGGTAGCGGACGATCATATTCGAATAGGACAATCCGGCCCGTTCAAACTCCTTCGCAAAATACGTGATCCCGGCTTGTTCCGGAGTCACGGCCAAATGCTTTTTTGCCACACTGAAACCTATGATAAATGTTCCGTGATGGGTAAACATGGGTTGATTCCAACCTATTCGGGGCTCAAGTGTCGGATAATTGGTGTGGACCCAGTCCAATACATCCTTGGTATATACCCGATGCTGTTCGTTTTCGATTTTTGTCAGAATTTCGTTGAAAAAGTCCATAGAAAATCTCCTTGTCTTTGTATCTACAATATCACTGATTTTGTCGATATTCCACTGTCATACCCTTATGATTTCATCAAATATGTGTTAGTATGGTGTTGAGGTAAAAACAATGAAACTAATCACGGATACCGGCTCATTAATGAGTCAAAAACAGGCAGAAGAACTGAACATTACCCTGCTTCCCCTTCAAGTTGCGATCGGCGGCAAAAACTATCGTGACTACTTTGAACTGGCTTCCGATACCTTTGTGGAAATGGTTAAAAAGGCGATTCCGACATCATCTCAGCCGGCCATCGGAGAGGTGTTGGCTGCGTATGAAGGTGTCAGCGAAGCTCTTCACATCGCCATGACCAAAGGACTCAGTGCCACGTATGACTCCGCTTTGGGAATCATCGAATCTCACGGAATCAAACACATCACACTGTTTAACTCAAAAACCCTGGCCGGTACACAGAAATACCTTGTAGAACTGGCTGCTTCGCTGATCGACAGTATCCCGGTCAGTCAGATCGTCGAACGTATGGAGCTGTGTCTGACACAGTGTCAATCTTTCTTGATACCCAGTGATTTCGATTTCTTACGCCGTGGCGGACGCCTGTCTCCGGTAGCTGCAACCTTAAGCGGATTGATGAAAATCAAACCCATCGTAACTCAGACAGAAGGCAGTCAGAAACTTGAGAAATTCGGGGTTGCCCGCACGATGTCAAACGCCCTCGATCAGATCATTGACAAGATGATTGAAAACGGCGTAGATTTCAGACATAAAATCTATATTTCTCATGCCTTTAATCAAGACGCCGCAAAAATGGCCTTTGAAAAAGTCAAAGCAAAAATCCAAAACATTGATATTGATGTTTTGGAATTATCTCCGGTCATGATTACCCAAGGCGGACCGGGCTGTCTGGCGATTCAGTATATTTTAAAAGATCGCGGCTAAAAAAAGCAAAACCGCATGATTTTGCTTATTTGACTCGTTTGAGCAGTTCGCTGGCAATATCTGAAGGTTCGATGCCTTGACTGACCAGTAATACCGTCATGTGATAGAAAAGATCCGCAGTTTCGTAAATCAACTCTTCTTTTGAACTGTTTTTTGCAGCGATGATGACTTCGCTGGTTTCTTCTCCCACCTTTTTCAGAATTTTGTCGATTCCTTTGTCAAACAAATAATTGGTATAAGAGCCTTCCTTCGGGTTGGCTTTTCTTTCTTTTACTGTTTCGAATAGCTTCTCGATGACTGATCGGCTATCCTCCCTTTGAAACTCAACCAAACTTCGATAAAAGCAAGAAATTTCTCCGGTATGACATGCCGGTCCCAACGGTACAGCTTCAATCAGTAATGCATCCCCATCGCAATCAGCACGAATCTCTTTTACTAGCTGAAAATGGCCGGAAGTCTCCCCTTTGTGCCAGAGTTCGTTGCGGCTGCGACTGAAAAACCAGGTCTGTCCGGTCTCAACTGTTCTTTCGAGCGAGTCCCGATTCATATACGCTACCGTCAGTACCGCTTTGGTCGATGCGTCCTGAATGACCGCCGGGATCAGCCCGTTATTATCAAATCGCAGGTTTTCTATATTCAACATCGGACTTCAACCCCTTTTTCTTTGAGATAATCTTTCAAATCTCTTATTTCAATTTCTTTATAATGAAAAACCGAAGCTGACAAAGCCGCATCAGCATTTGCCTTTGTCAACACATCATAGAAATGTTCCATGGTCCCTGCACCGCCGGAAGCGATGACCGGCACACGGACAGAATCACATATTTCCCGGGTAATATCGAGTGCATATCCATTCTTGACCCCGTCGGTATCAATGCAGTTCAGCACGATTTCTCCGGCACCAAGAGCAACACCTTGTTTTGCCCAGGCGATTGCATCCAAACCGGTGTTATCACGACCGCCCTGAATGTACACATCCCATCGGCCGAACGCATTTTTCTTTACATCCATCGACAGTACCACACACTGACTTCCGTAGCGCAGTGCAGCCTCCCTGATCAGTTGCGGATCTTTTACAGCTGCTGAGTTGACAGACACTTTATCGGCTCCGGCTTTCATCAGTCGGTCGAAATCTTCCAGTGACCGAATCCCGCCACCGATGGTAAAGGGGATGTCGACCGTATCTGCGGTCCTTCGAACGATATCAAGAAAGATATCCCGATTTTCATTTGATGCGGTAATATCGTAAAACACAAGTTCATCGGCTCCGGTTTTCGCATAAAAATCAGCCAGAACGACGGGATCGTCGACATCTTTGATATCTGTAAACTTCGTTCCTTTAACGACCCGTCCGTCACGGACGTCCAGGCAAGGAATGATCCGTTTGGTGATCATAATACCTCCCACAACTCCTTCAAGTTGATATTTCCCTCATACAATGCTTTCCCGATGATCACACCATACAAATTCATATCTTTCAGTTTGCGCACATCTTCAACACAAGATACTCCGCCTGAGGCAATAACATTCAAACCGCAAGCCTGAATCGTTTTGAGCTGATCAAAACTGGGACCTGACAACATGCCGTCCTTAGTAATGTCGGTATAAACGATCGTCTCAACGCCTCGCTCTTTCAATGATAAAGCAAAACTCAGTGCATCGATTTTACTTTCTTCAACCCATCCATCCACACAGATATAACCCTGACTGCAATCCAGAGAAACGACGATCCTGTTTCCATAGAGAGCAATAAGCTTTTTGAGCAGTTGCGGTTGTTTGATCGCAGCCGTGCCCAGTATGATCCGTTGAACACCGGCTTCCAGATAAACCTTTGCATCTTGAAGTGTGCGGATCCCGCCGCCGACCTGAACAGGAATTGATACAGTTCGTGCTATTTCAGAAATGATGTCCCGATTTGTCGCATCCTGGCCAAATGCCCCATCCAAATCAACGACATGCAAATAGGGTGCTCCTTGATTTTGCCACATCTTCGCCACTTCCACCGGCTGTTTTGAGTAGGTCGTCTGTTGATCGGCCTTGCCTTGAATCAAGCGGACACATTCACCGTTGCGAATATCGATTGCCACAAGTACGATCATACGATCAGCTCCTTCAGGTTTTCAAGAATCTTTGCTCCTACGGCTCCGCTTTTTTCCGGATGAAACTGCATGCCGATGATATTGTCTTTTCGGACGATTGCCGCAACCTCCACACCGTACGAACTGGTAAACAAGATCGGCGAATTATCTTCGGTCTTCACATAATAGGAATGCACGAAATATACATATTCATTATCCCCAAGATTTCTGCCCAATGCATCCTCTTTTTGCTTGATCAGACGATTCCAACCCATGTGGGGAACTTTCAGTTGTGAATCGTCAAATTTAACGATGTCACCTCTCAGAAGTCCCAATCCTTCATACTCTCCATCTTCATAGCTTCGTTGATAGAGCAATTGCATGCCCAAACATATCCCGATAATCCATGTGCCCTTTTGGGCATTTCGTTGCAGACATTCGATCAAATTATATTTCTTCAGATTGGCGATGGCATCGCGAAAGGCACCGACCCCGGGAAGAATAATGGCCTTCGCCTGATCCAGCTGTCCGATATCCCGGGTAACGGTCACTTCAAGATTCAGTTTCTCAAAAGCCCGTTGCACATTCCGGATATTGCCGACCCCGTAATCCACGATGGCAATCATATCAGAGTTGTCCTTTCGTCGACAGGACTCCGTCAATCGACGCATCGACCCGTGTAGCCTCTCGAAGTGCACGGCCAAACCCTTTGAACAAGGATTCGATCATGTGATGATTGTTCTTTCCGTATTCGACTTTGATATGCAGATTGATCCCCGCGTTAAAGGCTACGGCGCGAAAAAACTCCTCGACCAGCTCGGTCGGAAAATCACTGACCTTAGGGTTGCTGAAGTCCGCATCAAACACCAGAAAACTGCGATTGCTGACATCGATGCAAATACGGCTCAAAGCTTCATCCATGGGCGTAAATGCGGTCGCATAGCGGATGATCCCGCTTTTATTGCCCAATGCGTCCTTGATGGCCAACCCCAGACATATACCGATATCTTCTACTGTGTGATGGGCATCGACATCCACATCCCCTTTGCCATCAACCGTCAGATCGAAGCGTCCGTGTTTGGCAAACAGTTCGAGCATGTGATCAAAAAAGCGCACACCGCTGTTAATCTGATAATTCCCTTTACCATCCAGATCGAATGAAAGTTTTATGTTGGTTTCTGTTGTACTTCGTTCAATTTGACTTTTCCTAGTCATGTTGATATGCCTCCTTGAAGACGGCAATGACCGCATCATTGGCTTCTATTGTTCCCAAACTGATCCGGATGCAGTTGTTTAACATCGGATCATTGGGATACACTCTGACTGCAATGCCCGTTTCTTCAAAGGCATTCATCAGCTCAGAGAATTTCGCTGTGCGATACAGGATAAAATTTGTATGACTTTCAAATATCTCAACAGGCAAATCCGCGAGCCGGGTAACGATGCGCTTGCGTTCTTCGATCAATGATTGTGTGATCTGTTGTACTTGTTGTGATTTGCGAACCGCAACTCTGGCGACTGCCTGGGTCAGTGAACTGATATTGTAAGGCATCCTTACCCGTTGGATCAGATCGATCGTGTCGGGATGTGCGATTGCATATCCCAGGCGGATACCGGCAACCCCAAAGGCTTTGGATAAGGTGCGCATCACGATAACACGCGGATTCTCCAGAGCAATCTTCAGTGAAGATTTTCCATAAAACTCAAAATATGCCTCATCAATTGCTACGATAGCGGCAGTTTCATCGATGATTCGCTGAATGTCTTTTTCATCGGAGGCCAAACCGGTCGGATTGTTGGGCACACACAGGAAGATCAGTTTTGCATCCTGAATATTTGTCTGTCTGATGATTTCATCAATATCAAACGAAAAATCGGGGTTGGACGGCACTCGGATGATCTCTCCGCCGGCAACCGTCGCGGAGGTAAAGTATTCCGAGAATGTCGGTATCGGAATAATGACTTTATCGCCCTGATCGACAAATACTTCGGTGACCATTTTAATGATTTCATCAGACCCGTTTCCGCAGACGATATTCTCAGCATCACACTGATTGTTTTCTGCCAAAAGCATACGCAGTTCATCACAGTTGGCACTGGGATAAAGGTTGATGTTCTCTTTTTTCAGTTCATTCAGGATATCCTCTTGCCATTGCTCAAACATATTGAATGGGCTTTCATTGGCATTGAGTACCCATCGCACGTTTGTCGGATTCACTTTATAAGGAATCAGTTTTGCTATGTTGGATCGTACCAGGTTGTTCATATCATTTCCTCACTCGCAGGGCGTTGGCATGTGCATCCAACCCCTCACTTACAGCAAACTTTATAACCTTTTCCCTCACTTCGTCAAGTGCTGATTTCGGATAGTAAATAATACTTGATTTCTTCACAAAATCATACACACCTAAAGCGGAAGAGAATTTCGCGCTGCCTGAGGTTGGCAGTGTGTGGTTGGGACCTGCAAAATAATCACCGATGGGCTCAGGTGTATACTCGCCCAGAAAGATAGCGCCGGCATTTTTGATTCTCGGCAGGTAGGTTATGGCATCGCGAATCATCAGTTCCAAGTGTTCCGGGGCCAGTTCATTAGTGATTTCGATGGATGAGTCCAAATCTTCGGTCAGGAAGATGTATCCGTAATTTGTCAGTGATTCATCGATGATTTCTTTTCTTACGCTGTTTTCAGCTTGTTTTTCTGCTTCTCTGATCACAGCCAAAGCCAACTGTCGGGAATGAGTTACCAACATGGCCGAAGCCATTTCATCGTGTTCTGCCTGAGAAAGCAGATCCGCCGCAACATATATCGGATTTGCGTATTCATCGGCAACGATACATATTTCACTGGGTCCGGCGATCATATCGATATCCACCAAACCAAACACTGCCCTTTTCGCCCGGGCTACATAAATATTCCCCGGTCCGACGATTTTATTGACTGCCTGGATTGACTCAGTGCCATAGGCCAGCGCTGCGATCGCCTGTGCCCCACCGACTTTATAGATTTCGTTTACTCCCAGAATCGAGGCGGCAACCAGGATTCTCGGATCGATCTTTCCGTCTTTATCCGGCGGTGTTACGATGGCAATCGATTCAACTTGGGCAATTTGCGCCGGGATGACATTCATTAACAGTGTTGAAGGATACACGGCTTTTCCTCCGGGTACATAGACACCGATCCGCTGGATCGGGGTGACGAGCTGTCCCAAGAGTATTCCGTTAGCTTTGGTTTCTATCCAGCTTTTCTCTTTTTGAAGCTGATGATAATCACGGATGTTGGTTGCTGCTTCTTTCATGATTTCAATAAGCGATTCATCCATCCCCAAAACTGCCTCATCTATTTCACTTTGGGATACCTTAATATTTTGTAGGGTTGCACTATCGAACTGTTGTGTATATTCAATCAGCGCTTTATCTTTCTTTACTTTTACATTTCTTAGAATTTCTGATACCGACTGATCGATTTCAGAGAAATCATCATCCGATCGGCGCATAAGTTGATCAAGTCGTTTTTTCGCATTATCTTTTGATATTTCAATGATTTTCATATCGAGTCTCCTTTCTGGGTAATATTCTGCAAATTTGAAATCAGTTCTTTGATTATCGCTGATTTGGTTTTTAAGCTGACTTTGTTGATGATCAGTCGGGTACTGATGTCACTGATTTCAGCGAGTACTTCCAGGTTGTTCTCTTTGAGGGTTTTTCCTGATTCGACGATGTCCACGATCACATCTGCCAGTCCAAGAATCGGTGCTAACTCTACGGAGCCGTTTAGTTTGATGACTTCGCTGGATATCCCTCTTTTATCAAAGTACTTTTTTGCGGTTTTTGGATACTTTGATGCTACTTTTAATTTGCGGTTGATCGATAGTTCGAAGTCTTTTTTGCCGCATACACACATCCGACACAATCCAAAATTGAGATTCAGCACTTCGAACACGTCAGCCTGTTCTTCAAGCAGAACGTCTTTACCGACGATACCGACATCAGCAGCTCCTTTTTCGACATAAACAGGAACATCCGTCGCTTTGACCAGGATCATTTCCATCTGTTCTTTTTTATCTGTAAAGATGAGTTTGCGGCTGTTTTTTGAGTAAGTACTGAACTCAATCCCAATCTGTGCGAGCAGTTCAATGGACTGTTCGGCCGTTCTTCCTTTCGCAATAGCTATTTTTATTTTATCCACGATTCAGTGTCTCCTTGATATCGTTGCTTATGCCATTACTGATGACACTGACGATCTCTGTAGTGTTATTGCTGACGGTAATAATATCGCGGATATTTCGGGATCGTGCGATATTTGTCTGCTTCTCTATGTCTGACCATCGTTCTGTCTCTACGATGAACCCTTGTTTTCTGAGATCTGTCGCAATCTTAAATGCCCGTTTTCGATCCTCAGGCGTATACACGATCATAAAGTCCGTAAAACAAAGGTCGGTCTCATCGGATTTTCTCATACCGGCAATTTCCACAAGATAGTTGATATTGATCCCAAAACCACATGCCGGTTTCGATGAACCGAAATTCGCTGTCAGCTGATCATAGCGTCCGCCTTGCAAAACCGGTTTACCGAAATTTTCGATGTATCCTTTAAAGATAATCCCAGTGTAGTAGTCGAGCGGATTGGTAAATCCCATGTCAACGATCATGTATTTCTGATATCCGTAATCATTTAGGACTGTCAAAACTTCCTCGCAATTATCGATAGCCTGGATCATGCGTGAGTTGATGGCACGTTGCCGGGCGTAAGGTAACACATCTTGAGGATCGCCGTACATGTCAATCACATCGAGAATCAGTGCTGTATAAGAATCCGTAATGCATCTTCTTTCCAGATAATTGCGTAAATCTTGTGAGTTCTTGCTTTCAATCAGCTCAATGATTTTCTTTCGTGCTTGTCTGTCCGGTTCAGCTTCCTCAAGCAAAGATCCAAGATAATCAGCCTGACCCACATCGATCCTGAAATCCTGGATACCGTTGTCCAGAAGAGTTTGAATGCCGATGGCAATGACCTCCGCATCACAGGATGCATCCATATTGGCGAAGTACTCGATTCCTGCCTGCAGAAATTCACGTTCTTCCCCTTTTTGTTGATCAAGTTGGCGAAATATAGGGGCTGTATAAAAAAATTTCAGAACTTTATCCGAACTTGCATAGTTTTTTGCTGCCATTCGTGCTACCGGAATCGTTGCGTCCGGCCTTAATACCATAACATCACCTTGCGGACTGATAAATTTCAGCATCTGACGAAAGTTGATTCCGCCAAATAAGTCCTTATACATGTCGAAATATTCAAAGGTCGGTGTCAGCACCTGGCGATAACCGTAACTCCGAAAGGTTTCCTTTACATTATTGAGTATTCGATCTTTGAATGCATATTCTTCCGTGACCAGTGTCTCCACACCTTCGGGAAGCAGATTTTTCAGTTGTACCATAATTTTCCTCTTTCAATAAAAAAGCATGCCGGTTGCATGCTCATGACGAATTTATGAGAATGTGCGAATGCCGGCTTTCATGACAATAAGAGCTTGCATCCGTGACTGTGTCTTGGTCGCAAACTTCTAGGTGTGATGATGGTGGTGGCCTTTCGCCAGAATATTCATGTTTGACATCATTGACCTCTTTCACTTTATCTCATTAAAGTATTAAAGTATGATTACAGTATAGGGGATTATTTTCATTCCGTCAATAAATATACAACAAACTATAAAAAACCAGCAGACTCGGTACGTTCTGCTAGTTTACAAGTGTGATCGTTATTCTTGTTCCTATACCTACACGGCTGACGACTTCAAAAGTTCCGCCATGCTTTTCAATAATCCACTTGGCAATGGCCAATCCCAGTCCGGCACCGCCGGTCTTCTTATCTCTTGACTCATCAGATCGATAGAAACGGTCAAAGATGTGCGGTACGTCATTGGGCTGAATACCTACACCATTGTCCTGAACGATGATATTGACTTTCGAGCCTTGTTGAGTCAGTTTAAGATGAATTTCTTCACGTTCCGGTGAGTACTTCATCGCGTTGTCCATCAGGATTCTTAATACCTGTTTGATCAGCTGTTTGTCTGCTGTTATCCAGATGGGTTGTTTCTGATTGAAAATATAGGGATGACCTTCGTCAATCATGCGTGCTTCTTTGACTGTTTCCTCGATCATCGCTGTTAAGTCAAAATGTTCCGTCTGCAGTACGATCGTGTTACTGTCTCCCCGAGCCAGAAACAACAGATGTTCAATCAGCGTTTTCATATGTTCTGACTCACTTTTGATAGCTGCGATCGATTCGTTTAATGTCTTTTCGTCATTTTTTCCCCAACGATCCAGTAAATTCGCATATCCCTGAATAACTGCGATCGGCGTCCGAAGCTCGTGCGATGCATCGGAGACAAAGCGCACTTGTGACTGATAGGATTCATTGAAGCGCAGAAGTAAATCATTGATCGCCTGTGCCAGCTCTTTTAGTTCTTCCTGTTCATAGCGGATGTTAGTGTTCTGATTCAGCTTTTTAGCGTCGATCTTACTGATTGCCCCGGCCATGGTTTCGATATCGGTCTTTTTGGCTGAAGACATGCGTTGAATGTCTTTTTGAAGATCCTTCGCCGATTCGGTCAGCTGCGTCAGAGGTTTCAGTTCATTTGCGATTCTTATGTGATTTTTTGAAAATCGGGAAACGATGATAATCAATTCAAATCCGAACAATATCAACATCATCCAAAAAAGATTACGTAACTGCGCAGCTAAGGAATAATCAATTTGAATGTAAGAATTTTGATACGGAACAAATAATCGGTAGTTGATGTTAAGCCAGTTATGATACCAGGCGAGATCGGGTTGAGGTGTGTATTCAAAACTTCGCAGCGCCCGATAGTCTAGCGGAAAAACATCAACGATGGCATTCAGGAAATTCCATCCGTAAGCATCTTCGCTTTCAGAGAATGTATATCCTAAATAGTCTGTCCCTGTCATCGGCAGCTGTTGAATATCTTCCGACTGGTACAGTATCTGAATCGCCGTTGATTCAGCTTGAGCAACGATGTATCCCACAGCAAGCAGTGCAATAAGCATGTTGATGGAAATCAGCACTGACACTAACAAGCCCATCATGGCAAGGTTCAGTTTAATTACGATGGAAGAGCGTGTCTGTCCGGATTTTTTTACCTTTTCACTTTTGTTGCCAGACTTACTCATCTTTGATCACATAGCCTACACCGCGGACTGCCGTAATCAGGCGCAGTTGAAAAGGCTCCTCAATTTTCTGGCGCAAATGCCGGATGTATACATCGACCGCATTGGTCGTACCGTCAAATTCATATCCCCAAATCTTTTCAAGAAGAACTTCACGGGTCAAAACATGATTTTTGTTCTCCATAAGCAATTGTAATAGATCAAATTCCTTTTTTGTCAGTTCAATATCCGTCCCGCTGACCGTACATGTACGAAGAGTGATGTTCAGTTGACACTTACCGAAGGTCAGTTCAGTATTTCGTACACTTTTCTTTTTCCGTAATGTTGTACGCACTCTCGCCAATAGTTCTTCGATAGCAAAAGGTTTTGTCACATAATCATCGGCACCGGCGTCCAATCCGGTCACCTTGTCGATGACAGAATCTCGGGCGGTGAGCAGTATGATGGGAACATTACTGGTTTGCCGTACTCTCCGCAATACTTCGATTCCATTGATGCCCGGAAGCATGACATCAAGTAAAATCAAGTCGAAAGGACGGGTCTTAATTTTCTCTAACCCGTCCCGTCCGTCCATGGCTTTTTCGATTTCATACCCCTCATGAACCAGTTCAAGTTCGATGAATCGGGCTATTTTTTCTTCATCTTCAATGATCAGGATTCGATCCATGGCATCAGTCTTCCTTTTTTTGGTTAAACTCTTTCGAAATATCGCTCGCTGCTTTCGCTACGATTTCTCCGGCTTTTAAAGTAACATCCGATACTTTCTCTACAGCTTCGTTAACTTGTGTTTTTTCAAGATCCGAACCGCTGAATCGGTAACCGTAACCGAAGAACAGACCGATGATCAACAGCGGCAGCACCACCCAGAAGGCAAACAGGATCAGCAATACAAAGAGCGTCATCGGAATCATCATGACAACTTTTTTGTCTTTGATGACATCGAAATGATTCGTGTTTCCTTTGTGCAACAGGTCTTTCAAGAATCTGCCCAAATCTCTAAATGTCTCATTGACCTCAGAATCCTTGGATTTTGTGGTGTTTTCGGTGCTGCGGGCAGTCTTTTCTTCAGTCCGGGATGAGTAGTTCGTTGTTGGTTCTGATTGAATTTTTTGTTGCTTTTCCAACAAAATCACAGCTTCTAAAATGTCTCCGTCCGTGGCTTCGAGTGCTTCTTTTGCTTGGGCATAGGAAACACCGGTATACTTTCTAAACTTCTCAACTTGTTCAATTGTAATCATGGATTTAATCCTCCCTTTCATGATTGAACCCATTGTAACAATCAACGATGTAAATCTTCTGTATGGTTCATTAAAATTTGATTAAAAAATCAGTAATTTAATGGCTTACTTGATCACACCTTTACGTTCGCTGATATTGATTGCTTTTGCATTGGCCATAATGTCTCCCTGCTTTTTTTGTTAGTTTAATTTTAACGTCTAATAGTTCCCTTGTCTATGTCATTGGTCAATAAGACAACTATTCTTATTCCCTAATGAAAATCTGTGTTACTGTGGTCCTGAAGTGTCACAAACACGCTTGAAAGCACTTGATTGTGATGAAGGATGATCTTGTCCGCTGATAATATCGGACTGTTGCATGTGCTGTGACCATCGCTGATCAACACGGTATCATATCCCAAAGTAAATGATCTTCGGCAGGTGGTATCGATGCAGTACTCACTCTGCAATCCGGCGATCTCGAGTTTCGTAATGTTTTTGCTTTGCAGTACTTCGATGAGTGGTGTCTTATGAAAGCAGTCAGGAGCGTATTTGTCGATGACGATGTCGTTGTCAGTCATTTGGATTTCTGGTGATATCTGCCAGCCGGGCTGATGTATTTCCAGCGGTGATCCAAAACCTTCTGTGTGTCTGACAAAAATCACTGTCGTACCGGTATTTCTTGCTTTCGAAATCAGTTCGTTGAAATTCGATATTAATTGTCCTTTATTAAAAATGGGGTAGTTATCATCTTCTAACAGACCGACTTGCATGTCAACAATGATAAGAGCTGTATTTGGCATGATTTTCTCCTTTTTCACAATACTGGTAGATAATTAAGATAATTATACCAGATTCTGCCTTTGCATTCTGAATGCTGTGATGGTTCAATGATATCCATGAACTGCGTAATCCGGCATCCATGAAAACATGATAATCGAGCTTAGCAGCAGAAAGGGCATCTGACATGCCCTTTTTATGTTCTTACTATATGACAAAAGATATGCCGAATAGCTTGTATAATTCTAATGATAATATTCGAGTACATCTCCTCGATATTTTGTGTGTATGATGAAATGTTTATCAAATCGGATCGACTCCCCGCAAAAACTGCATTCCCCATGATTCTCATTAACTTCCAATTGAGATCCGCATGTCGGGCATGCCATTGCGAAATGATCACCCATCAAATCAAAACTTCCGCATCGGAAACATTTTTTTGCCTGATGACCCATAAATGCACCACAGCCGTGGCATTGTTTCATCTTGGTGTTCATGAATAACACCTCCTTGAATTTAAATGATGTGGCATATCTTATGTCATCTTAATTATATCACTATTAATAAACAATAACCCTTATTTCACTGAGTCCCTTATAAAAATACTCGCATTTGCGAGTATAGGATACAAAATTTATGTTGTAGATTTTTCGATATCTTGCGTTGTGATGGATGCGATTTTCAAAGCCAAGACAGCTCCGACAATACTCAGTATTCCTGAGATTATATAGCTATATACATAGCCTCCGGTAAAGTCTCGGATCAGCCCGCCGACCAGCGGTCCAAACACACCGCCAACCCCCCAGGCAGTTATGACAAAGCCGTAATTAAGGCCAAAGTTTTTCATCCCAAACAAATCACCGGTCAAAGCCGGAAAGACCGTAAGCATACCGCCAAAGGTAAATCCGACAGCCGCAACACCGAGCATAAGAATTATGGGAGTTGTCGCAAAGGGCAGAACGATGTAGGCCAGAACCTGAATGATAAACATGGCAAGCAGCGACTTATTCCTGCCGATACGGTCAGAGATGATACCCCATTGCACACGGCCGAATGCATTGAAAAGTGCGTATATGACGGCCAAGATAAATCCGTTGGTAATGCCTGATTGTTCGAGTCCGATTTTCGATAACTGTCCGATAATCAGCAATCCGGCAAAGGTACCGCATGAGAACATAGACCAGATCATGATAAACTGTTTGGTTTTCAGCATCTCTTTTGCCTCAAACTCTTTGACAGCAGTGTTGAGATTGATTTCTTACTCTTCTTTGAGTCCGAATTTACAGGTAACGGCGGTTGGTATCCGGCCGGAGGATTTTTTATAAGTTGTGAAAGTGCCATGATTCCGACAAAGAAGAAACCACCCAAGATGAAAAATGTTGTTTCAATTCCGTAGTTTGCGATCAGACCTGTTGTTAATGGGCCGATATATACCGGAGCAAGTCCGAATCCGCTGACTACGACACCTGAGACCACACCGCGTTTGCTTGGATGAAACCATTTGACCGCAGCCGGAGTCGGAGCTGCATATCCCAGTCCCATAGCTATCCCAAAGATGATTCCAAATGTGATGGAAAGTGTTATCGGACTCAATAAGAGTCCAGACAAGGACAGACCGATCCCTGCCAACACTGCACTGCTCATGATGACTTTTTTAGGACCGAATTTATCTTGCAAGCGGCCCGCCGGTATCATCGAACATGCAAACACCGCACAGGCAACCATATAAGGGATTTGTGTGGATGTCGCGCTCCATCCCCGATTGATCAGCGCTGAGGAGATCACGCCCCAGGCATACAACGTTCCTAACATAAGATTTACACCGAGTCCGGCCAGTAAAACAACAACACCTTTTTGAATCATATTTTCATCATCACACCTTGTTATCTTTCCCACTCCGCAACACATCACATAATGCGTGTATTCCGTAATGTTAAAATTATAACATAGTGCTGTTTTTACTATCCAACCTTGGCAAATGAGTATCAAACTCCTATACCAAAAATTTATAGCATCTCAAACTAAATCTTAGCGGTACCGGACGGTTTCACTGAACGGGCGGCGCAAATCATGAAGATTTAGCGGCACACTGGTTTCAGAAGGATGTCCGACGGGAATCACGCAGACAGGAACGATGTTGTCCGTGAGGTCAAGTTTCTCTTTGAGAACTTCCGGTTTAAACAGACCGACCCATAAAGACCCAAGTCCCAGATCTGTTGCCTCAAGCAAGATGTGCGTTGCAACGATACTGGCATCCCAATGTCCGCTGTCGCGTCCGTCTTTGCTTTTCCAACTGAGATTGGAGTCATAGCAAATCACAAAGGCCAACGGGGCATTGAACCTTGCCCGCGTCGAAGCGTCCACGATATCTAAGGCTTCTTTTGACTGCATTACATAAATGATTTGGGGTTGATTGTTATGAGCGGTCGGAGCATGCTGAGCGGCCAAAAGAAGCTTATTGATGTGCTCTTCACTTACCGGTGTATCCGCATAACTGCGAACAGAGTAACGTTTTTTGCTTAATGTCAGAAAATCCATAAATACCTCCCAGAAATTATTCTTTCTATCGCTATTTTATCTTGATATAATGAGAAAAAATATGACATGTGTCACAGGATGGTCGAAATGCGGAAAATTGCTTTTAGCGAAAGATATGCGGATGTGCTGAGTGATTTTGGGTTATCTGATATTGAACGAACGAATCTTTCGATTCTAGAATTCGACAAGGGAGATATTGTCTGTCGGGAAAATCAGTTAATCGGAAGTCTGTTGATTTGTGTCAGCGGACACGGACGTTCCTATGTCAATGAACGAAACGGAAAATCTCTGATACTGAATATTTTCAAGCGTGGATATGTCATTGGGGATTACGAGCTGATCATGGACTATGCGACACTGACCACAGTCATTGCGGATACATCATTGGCTTGCATTGCCATTCCCTTTGGTATCTATCGTGAGTATCTGCTGAATAATAATGCTTTTATGAGAAAGATTGCCGAGATCCTTGCGAACAAACTGTATGCATCCCTTCATCACAGTGCCGCAAGCCGTCTGATGCCTTTGGAATATCGTCTGTGCGTGCATCTGTTAAAAGTAAATCATCACGGCAAATTCAACTCACGTCTGACCGATACGGCTGATATGCTCGGTGTCAGTTACCGGCATTTGCTTCGGACGATATCTTCGTTAGTGTCGATGGGCATGATGTCAAAAACCTCAGAGGGTTACACCGTCGATACCGTGCGTCTGAATCAGCATATCCAATCGTTTTAAGGAGAAGAAACAATCATATGAAAAAACATCGAATCGAAAATACACTGAAGTTAATGAGAGAGCAGGGACTGGATGGATTACTGTATGCGTCAAGCGCAAATTTCCAATACCTGGCTGATACACCGGATACCTTTTGGCAGCGCTCATCCATGAATAATATTGCCGGGAAGTTCAGCGCAAGAACTACTCCGGAGGCTGTCTTCTATCTTAACAGCCAAGGTGAGGGATATATTTGCTGTATACCCTCACTCAAAGAAAAATTTACCAGCTTTAACAACTTATATGTTTCCTATTTGGACCAGATGGAAGATACGCTTTCTTTGTTTATCAAAGGCATGCGGATCGGTATCGGGTTTGACTGTCATGAGTTTCTCCATGATACCTTGAAAGCCATCGATAATAATGTTGAAGTCGTTGATGCGGAGGAGCTGCTCAATGATCTTCGGGTCATTAAGGATGAAGATGAAATCAGAGTCTTAATAGAGAATGCACAGTTTACCGATCGTGCCGTGAGATTTGTCTGTGACCATCTGAAAGCAGGAATGACACAGCGTGAAATCGAACAATTACTGATGGACTATGGTTTTCATCATAATGTCCCGGATTTTGCCTTTTCACCGACATGCGGACTGAAAACAAGACATACGGAACTCGCTATAGAAGCACTGACTTTTTCTCGTGACAGTATTTTGGTCGAAGGAACGGCCATTGCCTTTGATGTCGGCTATGTTATCAATGGTTATTGCAGTGACTGGGGAAGGACGGTCTATTTCGGTAAAGCTCCTGAGTTCATTAAAAACGGTTATAAGGCATTACAGACCGGTCAACAGTACATGGTCGAGCAGATCGTTCCCTATAAAACCAATAACAGTGAACTGTATGATCTTGTGTTGAAAAAGGTAACTGAACTGGGTTATGGAGACTACCTCCGCTTTCAGGACACCGGTATGCTCGGACATCAGATCGGTATCGATTGCCATGAGCATCCGATGATCAATCGGAGTACTGACTTCATTCTGCGTCCGGGCATGGTGTTTTGTTCTGAACCGAAGATGTTCTTTCAAAATGAGTGTTACATGCGTGTGGAGGATATGATATTGGTCACAAAGACCGGTGCAGAATTTCTGAGTACATTTGACCGAAATCTTTTTGAACTATAATCATTTGATATCTGAATGTGACGATACTTGCAAAGCAAAATAAAAAACCCACTTTAAAGTGGGATTTTTACATCATGGTGCCGACAACAGGACTTGAACCCGCAACCTACTGATTACGATTCAGTTGCTCTACCAGTTGAGCTATGTCGGCAACGTGCATAAGTAGTGTACTAAAAGTACGCTTGAATGTCAATGATTCCAATAAGAAAAGCACGTTTCAGACAAGAAAAAGGCTGCATTTCGCAGCCTGATTTCTACTGTCTTACAAAGCGCAGTTTTTGGAAGTTGAGTCCGCTGACTGGGAAGGAAAATGTCAGCTTGCAAGCACCGGTCGGCAGACTTAACGGCTTCTCACGTGTCGTCCACAGACCATCAGTACCGTTGAACACCAAGGTAGCACTGAACTTATCATTGATCAATACATTGATCGGCAACTGAGCCAGCGGATTCAGATTGGATCTGACCGTAAAGACAAGAACGAACTCCCCTCCGCGCTGAACATTCAGTTCGAAAGACCGTTCACTGCCGGCGGAAGTATCTGTTCCATCCAAAGTCATTTCCGTGTCATCAGCAATCCTGAACAAATGGCTTTGTGTCTGGGTGAACTCAGATAAAGACTGAATATCGAACTTCTCGCCGCGTTGAAGACGGCGGAACGCCTCCGTCTGTAACAATACGTTACAGATGTTTTTTGCACTTCTCTGCAACTCGCCGCGCGTTAACAGCCCATTGGCCAATGACTCCATGGTATTGTCCTTCTGACTGTTGTTTAGAGCATTTTCAACGACCATATACACATCATTCTGCGCCCGGACCATCGCCTTGGTATTTCGGGTCGTCGATGGTTCACCCTCATCATTCAGACGTGCCCACCAGTCCGTCATCACAAAGCCCTGATATCCCCACTGCTCACGAAGGACTGTGGTATTGAGATCATAGTTGCTCGCAGCCCAAATGCCGTTGATCGCACTGTACGACGTCATGATCGAACGTGAGCTTGCCTGTTTGACCGCCATTTCATAACCTTTCAGATATATTTCCCGCAGTGCACGCTCGGAAATAATGCAATCGATTTCGTGGCGGGCAGTCTCCTGATTATTAGCAGAAAAATGCTTCAGTGTGCCGCTGGCACCTTCGGAATGCATGCCTTTCAGCTGAGCCACAGCCATAGAACCGGTCAAATACGGATCTTCTGAGAAATACTCAAAGTTACGCCCGTTGAGCGGATTGCGATGAATATTGATGCCGGGTCCTAACAGGAAATCGATCTTGTTCATGATCAACTCCTTGCCTTCCATGGTAAACAGCTGTTCGACCATCTCCGTGTTCCAACTGCAAGCCAAGCAGGTTCCGTTGGGAAGACTGGTCGCAATCGCACCGGAATCCATACGAATTCCGGAGGGGCCGTCAGCACAACTGGCAATCGGAAGCCCAAAAGAAAGCAGCGAATCCGTCACCCCGCCAAACGCCGATGCAGTACCTGGAGTTACCTTCGGACTGCTCATGCCTTCACCACGGACAATACAAGCCAGATCTTCATCACTCAGCTGAGCGATAAACTCATCCATGGTTACTTTTTTGTTTGCGACATCTTCCAGTTTATATCCCAAATCACCGGTATACGGAATGTCTTTGGGTCTGCGACTGGCAATTCTCTGATTCAAATCATATGAGCGAGTCGGAACATCCTCATATCCCTCAACGATTTTTCCATCGACAACAACCGGTTTTAACCGCTCAAACTTTGTGACCGGAGCCAACGCTGATTCCAGCTTCTCAACTACGATCAGCTCTTCCAACGGCCATCGGCAGGCAACTTTCGTATTTCTGACACTGTTACCCACATACAACACATATTCGCCGGCTTCCAATACGAAACAGTATGGATGTCCGGTAATGCCGCTGTCATCATATGATGCCAGCTCAGAAACATCAATCTTGAAAGACAGGGTTTCAAATTGACCCGCTTTTAAGAGATTTGTCTTTTTATAGGCCACCAGCGACTTCAACGACTTGCCCAGTTTGCCCATCGGCGCACCCACATACACCTGAACAACTTCTTTTCCGGCAACATCTCCTGTATTCGTTACTTGAATATTGAGATCGATGGTTTTACCATTAAATTGATACGCGACAGTCTCGATGTAAAATTGTGTATAGGACAAACCAAATCCAAACGGATACAGGACTCGGTCAGGTGCAAACGTTTCGAAATAACGATATCCGACATAGATATCTTCCTGATAAATATTGAAATCTTTCCGACCGAAATTACGGGTTGAGAAGACATCATTTAAGTCAAAGGGAATCGTGTTGCTCAGTTTACCGGAAAAATTGACTTTACCGGTCAGGACATCCGCAACCGCATTGCCACCTTCCATACCTCCCTGCCACACATAAACAACCGAAGGAACACGGTATTTCTCGACCCATTTCATATCGATAATATTACCTACATTTAAAACGACCGCGCAGCGTGAGAAATGGCGGGACACCTTTTCAATCAGTTCTTCTTCGAGTTGGGTCAGCAAATAACTTCCCGATTCGTTACGGGCATCCTGATCTTCACCCGCAGTCCTACCGATGATTATGATGGCAACATCATTGCGGCTTGCACACTCACTTACGACATCATCAGAAATCTCCATTTCCACCTGAGACCAAGGTTCCTGACCCCAACCTGCCCCTTTTTCAAAGGGATGTTCCTTCACCCACTGATCATAGATTTCTGCCAATGTCTCATCAACCTTGACAGTGTTTGAATTCCTCAGTCCGTCGAGGATATTGACAACGTAATCGACATTGACTAACCCGCCCGAACCGGTACCGCTTTTATAATAACTGTTCTGAATACGGCCAAAAACCGCTACCTTTTCCTGTTGGCGGATGGGAAGTGTTTGATTTTCATTTTTAAGCAATACCGCACCTTCAGCGGTTACTTCCCGCGCATACTGAGCAAAACCTTCAAGACGACCATGCTTGTTTTCCATATGTATCTCCTTTATTCATTCTAGAGCTCAACTCTATTTTAGCATTGAAAACGTTTTCTTTCTTCAAAAAAATGTGTATAATTTAATCAAAGAGGGATTCTATGAGAAAAATACTAATTATAAGCTTGTTAATCTTTTTGGCCGGATGTTCATCAAAGCCGCCGGTCGTACCACCGAGCAACTGCAAATCCACAGGATACGAATATGATTTGAATGCTCTGACCTATCAGTTGGTATGGTCGGATGAATTTGACGTGGATGGGAAGCCCGATCCTGAAAAATGGTCCTACGATGTCGGCGGTAATGGTTGGGGAAACCGTGAACTTCAATACTATACCAATGGGGATAATGTTGAAGTCAAAGACGGCAGACTGATCATCGAAGCCCGTAAGGAAACTATCGGTCCGAATAATTACACCTCTACCCGACTTGTAAGCCGAAACAAAGGTGACTGGCGTTACGGGAAAATCGAAGTCGTAGCGAAACTGCCGGATGTATTAGGCTCTTGGTCGGCCATCTGGATGTTACCGACCGTCAGTCAATATGGCGGATGGCCGCGCTCCGGTGAAATCGACATCATGGAATATGTCGTCCAGGATTTAGATATCATTCACGGAACTGTTCATACGGCGAAGTTTAATCACCTCGACGGAACTCAACAAGGCTTCTCTAAACAAATCCCAAATGTAAGTACCACATTTAACACATATACAATCGAATGGCTGCCCGATCAGATCCGTTACTACATCAACGGACAATATGTCTATCGGTTTATGCCTTCGCTGTATCTTAACTGCCCAACCAGTCAACAATGGCCATTTGACATCCCGTTTCATCTTATCCTCAATATCGCCGTCGGCGGTAACTGGGGTGGAGCCCGAGGCGTCGCCGAAGATGGTTGGCCAACGACTATGGAAATCGAATCTGTCCGAGTGTATCAGGCACTTGAGATGCCCGAAATCATCGAGAACAAAAAGTAAAGGAATGCTATGAAAATGTCCAAACTGTTATCTGCCGGTCTTTCAACCATGCTTGTCGCATGTGCACCTTCGGTGCCCAACGACCCAAACCCTGAACCGGAAAAACTCTATGCCGTGGTCGGTCAGGTTGAAGTTTACCTGTCGACCGTCGATCAGACCCACTTATTTACAAAAGTCGAGGCTGCGACTGTGTTTGACCGCAGCCAGGCTCCGACCTCCGGATTTGACGTTCGAATCAATCCAAACAAGCGTTATCAGACCATCGTGGGCTCCGGTGCCTCATTTACTGATTCATCTGCTTACCTGATCAATCAGGTCCTCAGTAATGAAGAAAGGGATCAGCTGATGATCCGGTTATTCGACCGAAAAGAAGGCATCGGCTTGTCCTTTATCCGACAACCCATGGGAGCCTCAGATTTTGCCCGTGACTTTTATACGTACAACGATATGCCCAATGGTCAGACTGATGAAAATCTCGAATATTTCTCTATCGATCATGACCGCACAGACATCATCCCGCTGTTACAGCAAGCTTTGCGGATCAACCCGGATGTAAAAATCATGGCCAGTCCCTGGAGTGCTCCCGGATGGATGAAAACCTCTGATTCAACGATCGGCGGACAACTGAAACCTCAGTACTACGCCGTTTACGGGGAATATTTTGTGAAGTTTATTCAGGCTTACAGAGATGCAGGCATTGATATTTATGCGATAACCCCACAAAATGAACCATTGTATGTTCCCGTTCACTATCCGGGGATGGGTATGAATGCCCATCAGCAGACACAGTTTATCAAAAACGGTCTGGCTCCTGCCTTTCAGAAAGCAGGCATTACGACGAAAATTCTGGCTTATGACCATAACTGGGACCGCAAGGATTATCCGTTGGATGTTTTAAAGAACATTCCTGATCTGGTCGATGGGGTCGCATGGCACGTGTATGGCGGTCAAGTGACAGCCATGTCCGAAGTGTTCCGCGAATTCCCAAACCACGACGTATACTTTACAGAAGCTTCCGGTGGCGAATGGGTCCCGCCCTTTGAACAGGCGTTCTTAGGCGAAATCAAAACCGGTATCGATGTTTTCAGAAATCACTCCAAAACCTATGTACTCTGGAACTTTGCTTTGGATGAGAACAACGGTCCGGTCGTTCCCGGATTTGGGCGCAGCACCTGTCGCGGTGTCGTGACCGTCAATCAGCAGACCGGTGAACTGACCTACAACCTTGACTACTATGCATTGGCTCATTTCAGTAAGTTCACACAACCTCAAGCGGTTCGGATCGATTCAACCAAAGCCGAAGGAAACTATACCAGTGTCGCCTTCCTAAATCCGGACCAATCAGTCAACCTGGTGGTGTATAACATGTCAAATCAGGCGCGTAATGCTCTGATCCATCTCGACGATCAGACCATCGTCATCCCAATGCAAGGCAAAGCCGTTGCTACGGTGACGTTCACGATCAAAGAGAAACCTCAAGAGTAAACATAAGAGAAGTAATCATCAACAGAAGCCAAGCTTCTGTTTTTTATTCATATTTTAATCCGAATCCAAAATCAAAAAGAACATTGGAAGCATCGCGATCAGGGTCTTGTGAGCTGATATCATCTGTTTTTGAAGTCTTTGGCCAGCTAAACGGAAGTCTACCGGTGAAGTTCACATCTCCATAAAGCACATCCGTGATGCCCTTTGCCTCAGTTCCATACAACCAAGCCATCACAAAAGCATCCCAATCTTTCAATTCATCTGTCACTACCCTTGGCCGACCTGCAGTAAGTATCGTTACGACCGGCTTTTTTGATGCTTTTGCCAACATCAAAGCATCTTTGTTGGCAGCGCTCATCTGCGATCCGTTAAGTGCTAAATCCGTAGCGTCACCGACTCCTTCTGCATACGGTTGTTCTGCTAAGGCAAGCACAACAATATCAACCTGATTTATCAGTGATACATCCGTGGTAATCATTCCGCCAAAGGCAGAAGCTACCGATTCAAATGCTTGCTTTAAAGTCGTTGCCTGAGGCAGGTTGCTTCCGGTAGTTTCACCTTGCCAACTGTACGTCCAACCGCCGCTTGCCAACCCGGCATTATCTGCACCCGGACCGATCAGCAGGATTTTTGCATTCTTCTTCAATGGCAATACACCGTTGTTTTTCAGTAATACCAATGATTTCGCGACAGCTTCCCTCGCCAAATCCTGATGCTCTTGACTGTGAATGACCGACGCATCCGCCATCTTAAAACTTCCGTCAAGCAAACCTAACTTTTCCTTAACCAGCATGACCCGCTGATAAGCATCTTCAATACGTTCTTTGGAAATATCGCCGTTATTAACCGCACGAACCATTGTATCGACGGTTTCTTTCCATTTAAACGGCTCCATCAGCATATCGATGCCTGCATTCATTGATGCAACGATCTGTTGATAAAGTGAGCCGGGTAGCTGATGAATCGCTTCCCAGTCACTGATCACGACCCCTTTAAAGCCAAGCTCCCCTTTTAAAACGTCTGTAATCCAATATTTCGACGCATGCAGTTTCTTCCCGTTGATACTGCTATACGAAATCATAACCGTGAGTACATCGCCTTTTTCAATCGCATCAATATAGGGATGCAAATGGACACGCCGGATTTCATCTTCACTCAACCGTGCATCACCCTGATCCAACAGATAACTTCCCGAAGCACTGCCAAACTCCGTTGCACCATCTGCCAAAAAATGCTTCGCCGTAGCCGCGATTCCCGCTGACTGTAATCCTTGGATATAGGCCGTTCCCAAACGAGATACAAGTGTCTGATCTTCTGAGAAACTTTCATAAGTACGTCCCCAACGGATATCCTGAACGACCGCAAGGGTCGGTGCAAAGTTCCAATGTATCCCGGTCGCTGAAACTTCCTTCGCCGTCGCAACACCGATCCTTCGCATCAAATCCTCATCATTGGCAGCTCCAAGTCCGATGTTGTGCGGGAATATCGTAGCTCCCAGAAGATTATTATGTCCGTGAACCGCATCGACTCCGTATAGTATCGGAATATCCGACTTCTCTTGATAACCCGTCACCATCTTCTTCCAACCTTGAACCGAACCATCGCTCGGACGTGAACCGCCGCCACTGAGCACTGATCCTAAAGGGTATTCCGATATTTGTTGCGCAGAAAAATTATTCCGCTCTGCCTGAACCAATTGTGCGATTTTATTTCTTAATATCTCATCCTCATTCACCACCGGTTGATTGGTACAACCCGAAATGATTAGTCCAAATAAAACCGTCAAACATCCAAGTTTACGAATAGTCATCCGGCAATACCCCACTGTCCACTAACTTTCTGAAATTCCAATGATAACTGTCTGATGCGATTTTATAGTTCCAAAATACCCAACCAAATCCGCGCTCAAACGCTAAGAGCTGATTTGCCCCAAAACTGCGCAAGGCTAAGTGGTAATTAAATCGGTCCAGTGATGAAAAATTCTTTGCGTTTAATCCCAAGGACCATTCACCGACAATACAGCGAACGATGCGTGAAACCCGGTCAATCACTTTTATCTGTTCCTGAAGCGGGTATATCAGATTGTTGACGATACCGGCTTGATGGAATTTCTCATCAAAATTCTGATATAAATGCAAATCCAAAACGACATTCTCTAACGGATGATCTCGAAAGAAATCTTCCCAAGCATGGTTTCTAAAGGCATCGTGAAACACGATGGCATGATCCATAGAAAGTATATTCCTCAATTCATGGTATGTGTCCAAATAGAACCTTTGAATCAGTTCTATATCGATATCCCAGCGCGGCTCATTCAATGCCTGCATCCCCCATAAGGCCGGATGATTTTTATATCTTTGTGCTATCTGCTTGAGTACATCAACGGTTCNNGCCTGATCATGATGCCAAGTGCAAACACCTTCGATACCGCCATTGTCAAATCCGTTTTGGCAGCCGGGAGCCGTGTGCAAATCCAAAAGCACCGCAAGACCGTGCTTTGCAGCCCAGTCCATCGCCCGATCCAACCATTTCAAACACGAATAGTATGGCTTATCCTCCCCAAAAATCCACCATGGATAGGGAATCCGAACCAGATTGATCTTCCGCTGTGCCAACCAGAGGAAATCATCTTCCGTAATAAACGTCTCCCAATGATGATGCAAAAAGGCTTTTGCCGATGGTTTCTGCAGACAAAATGCGGTTTCATCTTTTCCATCGACACCTTCAAATAGATCTTTCGACATCCAACGCTCCAAAACAAACCAACCGCCCAAATTGACTCCACGAACTTTTTCCATAATACTCCCCATTATTCACCTGTAATTCCGGTCTTTTCAATACCCTCAACAAAAAGTCTCTGAACAAATACATACATGATCATCATCGGTGCCATCGTGATCAGCGTGGCCGCCATCTTATATGACTCATTAAGCCTGAACTGTCCTCCAGGTGCACCCGGAACATTGGCTGACATTCGCTCAAAAATCGAGTCGAACAGTGACAACTGTAAGGGCATCAGCTTCATTGCACTCCGTACAAACGTCGAGGTTATGTAACTTTCATTGTAGTTCCATACGAAGGAAAACAGAAATACCGTCGCAATCGTCGGAACCGACATCTTCAGGATGATGTGATAGAAAACCTGCCATGAAGTTGCGCCATCGATTCGTGCGGCTTCATCCAGACTGATCGGTATCATCTTAAAGAAATTATAGAAAATCAAGATAAGGATGGCCGAGTAAACGCCTTGACCGGCAAAGGCCATCATTAACTGCGGGAAAATCGTCCCGATCAGTTTGATTCCCGTTGTGTTTTGAACGGTGATAAACATCATCCAGCGAGGGATCAATACTAAGGGCACCGGAATGACAAAGGACATCAGCACCATCATAAACCAGAAGTTTTTAAACTTAAACTGATATCTGGCAAAGGCAAAACCGGTCATCGCCGAGATAAAGGTTTGGGCTAATGCCAGCGTACCTGAATACCAAAGTGAATTCAATATCGTTGATGGCATATCCATGACGGTCCAGGCAACACGCAAATTCGTAAACGACCAGTTTTGCGGCACCCAGTCAATTTCCGGATTGATTAAATCCGAAGTCGACATAAAGGTCATCGAAAGCATCCGCAGCAGCGGATAAAGGAATACATATGCAATCGCGATAAGCAAAACATACACTGCCGAACGATAAATCCATCCATCTGTCAAGTGATATCCTAACAGTTTACTTCTCAAACGGCTGTCCTTCCATGTAAATTTTAATCGATTGCTACTCATGCTTATCACCTGCCTTTTTTGCTAATAAACCATACAATTTATTTCTCTGCTGTTCCTTTTTAAGCCGCTTAAGCTGACGTTCCGCCTGTTGCTGGCGGATATTGATGACATACTCATCTCTGGAACGGTCTTTGAGTATGATATAGAGCATTCCAATCAAGAGCAATATCGTCATACTGTAAATCCAGGCGTACGATGAGGCTACGCCCAGTCCGCCGACCGTGTCAAAGATGGCTGCCTGAATCATGCCATACACCGGATTGATAGGGAACATTCCTAACGAGACGACCGTAAATACAGCCGCAACCAGCACGATCGGACGGATGATCGGCATTGTGATCTTCCACAGGATCTGCCAGGATGTCGCTCCATCGATTTGCGCCGCTTCATAGAGTTGCGTATTGATTTTCTGCAATCCGCTTAAAAACAGTACGATCGGAATGCCGGTAAACCACAGGACTAAGGCAAAGTTGTTAAACAGAAATACGATGACATCCGCCAGTTGCGGACTGTAACTTTCGATGATCTGATAGACAAAGATTCTTCGCACATTACCGATTTGAACATTTCCGGATGTCATCAGCTGATTCATGACTGAGCCGGAGATTACGATGACCGGCAAGAAATAAATAACTCTGAAAGTCGTACGGAACTTAAATTTCCCATTAAGCAACATAGCCAAAATAAACGAAATAATCAAGATCGTCGGCACATAGATCAGCTCAGTTAAGAAAAACTGAATCAATGCCGGGGTAAAATCAGGATTCCTCAATAAAGCCGTGACATAATTGTCGATTCCATTGAAAATCGTTGTCCATCCCAAAACATTCAAATTCACACTGTGAAAACTCAGATATATCGTGTAAAGAAATGGGAACAGAGTGAAAATCAAGAAACCAATCATCCAAGGAGTGAAGAACAGATAGCCTGCCTTGTTTTGTTGTTTCTGATATTGCCGGCTGGGTTTATTTTTCTTCTGTTTCATCGCCCTACCTCCGCTATCGCTTTCGCTGACTCACTTGCAATAATCACGCCTGAAAATTCAACAGGGTTTTGTGTGTAGTTGATGATGACCGCCATATCATTGTCATATACATTCTTGATCACGCCGTTTTGTAAAACGATTCGATCGACCCACTGTGCACCAGCAACATCTTTTAGTGCCTGGTTGACTTCCTGATAAATCTGATTGATCAGGTTTTTATACTGAACATATTCCGTCGAATAGAACTTCGCGGAGTTGGTCAGTGTCAGCTGATACGACGGTTGTTGTGTAAGCACAAAGGAAGGCGACAGATTGTAATCGATCATGCGCAATACATCCTGCTGCGTGTAGAACGAGAAGTTAGAGTAAGGCGCAAATATTTCCATGTTATTATTTATAACCATCTGTAAAAACGGTACGGTGTCTGTCTGAATCAAGAACTGACTGGAATACACAGGCGCCTGCAAGAAACGGTCGATATATTTCCATAAGTACTGATTCGGGGTCGTAGCCGCAAGGGTCCAATCCGTTTTCATCTGATCAAATGCCTGCTGATACAACTCGATTGTTTTGTGAACCTCTGAACTCTCTTTCGAAAACTCACTGATTAAAATATTTGGGATACCTTCTACGGTCAGTGAGTCAAACCCGACTCCCGACAATCGTCGGCTTTGCTCAAGCATCCACCGTGCACTGACCGACGGTCTGGCATAGCCAAACAACGTAACCGGCATATTGTCACGCAAACGATACTCCATGTACCAGCCATTCATATGCTTCGCAGCCGTATTGAGATAACCAACCTGATCCCGGTGGATCATTACATAGTTTTGCGAAAGTGATATATCATAGCCAAGTTCCTTCGCACTTTCATTTAAAGATTGAAAGTCCCGTTGTGAACCGATGGCATTCGACCAGTTTGTCCGCCCGGGATGACCGCTGGTGATTCCGCCTTTTTGCCACCCAAGCAAACCGCTGGTAACATTGTCAATACCCAGTGTCTTGACATCATTAAGAATATCTTTAACTTGGTTTGCAGTCGTAACCACGACATCCTCGACACCAAACACACTCTTCTTAACATCCGACATTACAAAGTCAAGCCGTAGCGGTATATCTCCCTGACTACGTGTGAAACTCGGTAACTCTCCATGATCTTTCAGATAATTCCGATACTTCAGCGCCATGCCCACATAATCCGCAGGCAATCCATCTTCGGACCCGTCATTGGCCAAAAAGTCATAGCGCATCGAAATGTCAAAATGGTTCCGATTCTGCATCAAGGTAAAATAGCCGGCCCCCTGACGGTTGTACACCTGATGGAACAGTTTATTGTATTCAAATCGCGGATAGGCAAAGGTGTAATTTGTAAGATTCTGTTCTGGAGAAACGATGATATTCATGTACTCGCCACCGGAAGTTGCATAGGCCACAAAAGCGGCCTGACGATTTCCATGAGCGATACCGAATACCGGCATAAGCGGTGATTTTAACGGTAAATAGGAGGTTTCCCGCGCATAATAGTAATCGGCTTCAGTCAGATCTTCACCATAAACATTACCATTATATGAAGTCAGGCTGGTGTTACGATCCACAAATCGGATCAGAGCCCCCGGTCCATCCGGAACCAATACATACCCATCCAACGTAGGATTGGGTACAAGTCGACGGAAAGATTCGCGTTCTGTGTCCCAGTACAGCTTTGCTCCGCCGGAAGCACCCATAAACGGTGTAAGCATGATTGCCGCTAAAACCGATACACCGTTTCCGGAAATCTCCTCGTCCCGGATTTCATATCGGATGCCATCTTCGTCAAAATAAATATGAACTTTAATGTCGATTTGCAGGGTCGAAAAGCGAATGTCAAGCCGACGGTGTGAGGGGTCGTTGTTCACTGTTGCCAGTTTTGATGTCACTCCGCTATCCGAAGCACTGGAAATTCGACGAATCGAAGATGAGAGGTCGTAATATTCTATGGTAAGAAGTGAATTTGCAATTCCTATATAGGTCGTATTTAAGCGATCTTCCAACGGAAGACAATCAACTTTCTGATCATCCGGAACCAAAGAACAGGCTTCTTCCAGATATCTGTTAAACTCAATATCCAGACCGGTTTTCCATAAGTATCCGTTACGCTTGTCTTTGATAGCTATAACATCCCGATCTTCACGAAAATAGTAAGCAAGATTTTCTGTTTCATACAAAAGTTCAAACTCTGTCGGTTGCAAATCATCATAGGTAATCGACTCCGGAGGAAGTCCCGTATCTTGCGGTGTCGGAATGTACACATTCGCCGAAACGACTGTTACTGTAATGACCAATAACACCCCTAGTGAAATCATTTTCTTAATTTGTGACATTGCGAATCACCTCCTTGATGATGGCTTCAAAGAACAAAGTTACCTGTTCTGTCATGATAACCACGATGAGCAAGACCACAGCGATAACTAAAATAAACACCATCGTCAGCACAATGCTTTTGATTGATTCACGCACTGTGTAATTGTGCGTTTCTTGTACACCCAAATATAAGTTAACACCAGTCCAAAGGATCGCGGCCTGTTGCAACGTATCCAATAAAAACATTTCATTGAAAGTAAGTATATAACTCAGTCCGATGACCATTATATAGATGATCATGATCGGACCCAGACTGTAAGCTACCATCTTAATCAGCTGTGTGAAAGAGCCTTCGCCATCATTGATCGAAGACACCAGATAATTACACAATACCGACAGGAATATGATCGAGAAAAATCCGATTATTACAGATTGCATATCGACATCTTCAATGGCTATCCACTGATAAATAAAGCCTTTCCCTAACATATACCAGATAAAGATCGTAAAGAAGATGACGAAGATCGTCAGAGCTCCGGCCATAGAACCCTTTCTGCCCTTTTTCAAATCGTAAAAAGCATCGATCGGGTGTCGGAGGAATGTGAAGACAAATAATACATCCTCAACGATCTTAATTGACCGAATCCTGTGAATCAGTTTTCTTACAGGTTTCAAAATATCGTGCTTTCGCCGAAACTTTCGCGTAACAGCCAGGATAAATGAAATCAGAATCAGCCCAAAGAGAACTGTACCGAGATTACTTTGAAGCCAGTCGTTACGCACTTCCCAAAAAGCCTGAGAATAATAGTAGCGGTTACCGGCAATTTCAAAATGGAACATAGCTTTGTCATACTGTTGGGTATACATGTAATTCATACCAATGCCATTGTGAGCCAACACGGACATCTGATTGAGTCGTAAGACTTCCTGCCATATTCCGGTAGCTTTCTCATATTCGCCCTGATTAAAGTAATCCAACGCAGTATAAATCTGTTCTGAATATTCTGTCGGAGCAAAAGACTGAATGAAAGACTTATCGCTGTCAAGAACCCATAGCTTTCCGTTTGAATCAACCGAAATAGATGAAATACTGCTAAACAAGCCGGCAATATCAAAATCCGCATAGGAAGATCCGAAACTGAAAATATACTGCCCGTCAGTAGTGTAAACAAATATCAGACCTGACTTTGATGCAGCATAGATAATCCCCCTTGAATCAGTGGCCATATCTATCAAGTCGGATGGTCCCCATGTATATTGATTCGCAAACATGTCCTGACCTGCAGTATTGTGTTTCTTCAAACCATGCATGTTTGTTCCCATGGTTGTCGTATACACGATACCTTTATTGTCGATAAAAACATTGGTGAAAGTCGTAGGAACCCGTCCTAACAATAATGCTTTTTGTTCATCAGTATAAAAAATATCCTGTAACATTTGAGTGAAACTCAACCGAACCCGATTGGAAGTGAAGTATCCTAAGAACTCTCCTGAGTTGGATAATTGAATGATTCCGTTATAAACACCTTCGGATAAGATATACATATTTCGCCGGTTGTCGACTGCGATTTTCATCGGTTTGTATGTCGTATCTCCAAAGGATGCTGTCGTTGGCCGCCCGAAAGACTCAATCAGTTGGCCGTCTTTTGAGAATCGCAAAACAAGCGCAGCAGCAGGATCTGCAACATAAATATCTCCTTCTGCAGCCAATGTGATTCCCGTGGGTGTTCTCATCAGCGGATGCTTAATGATTTGAACGACTTTGTCTGAAGTCGTATCGTATTGGATGATACGGGCGTTATCTTTATCAGCGATGAATAAATGATCATTAGCATCAAACACCGAATCTTGCGGCGATTTCAAGCCGAGATTGGTAATTGTCCGTCGTGGCAGATAAGCATCCTGTGTCCAGACGATCTCAAATTTTGAGTTTAACGTACGTGTTCGGGATGTTGCCGAGGAAGCTGAAACAGGCAACAAAAAGAGCAAAACAATAAATGATAATTGAAGGGTACGAAGAGCGATTTTTTTCATATTCACCCTCCTACTTAATTCCCGAATGGCTCATGGTATTCATGACCTTCGATTGCAACATGATAAAAATGAGTAAGTTCGGCAAAAACATGATCAAACCGGCAGCCGCAGCCATTCCGACACCTGCAATTGAATTGGAAGCGTTGGTCAGCGAACTGAGATAGAAAGCAAAATTCTTAAGAGTTTCATCAGTGATGTATAAGCTCGATGCCTCCGTAGCATTCCAGGCAACCTGGAAAGTCAATATTCCTACCGTAGCCAATGCCGGTTTTACAAGCGGAATAACAATCTTGATCAGAATCTGCCAGTCATTAGCACCATCAAGACGAGCTGCTTCGATGACCGCATCCGGCACCTGATCCATAAACTGCTTGACCAAAAACAGTCCAACAGGCATGGCTAACGCAGGCAAAATGTGGGCAAAGAAATTATCCGTTAATCCGGTTTGCTTAATGATCAGGTATCGAGGGATTGCAACTGCGATCGGAACAAACATCAGTGCAACCTGATTGACGCTAAAGAGCCAGTTTTTTGCTTTGAACTTCTTTTTTGACAAAATATAGGCTGCACCTGCTGTAACAAGCATAGAAGCAAAAACCGTTATCGTGGTTGATACGATCGAATTAAACAGATAACGGGTCATTGGAACACCGGTCGTCGATGAAGTCCTCCACAAGTCGGTGAAATTCTCAAACGTCGGTTTGATGACAAAGAATCGGGGAGGGAACATAAAGAGTTCATCTAATGGCTTAAATGCCTGATTAATGATGTAAACGACAGGCAGCACCATAAACAGAGCCATCGGAATCAAGAAGACATAGAATTTCAGCTGTGATTTGTCAAATCGTTTGGGATTGATTTTGGTTCCTTGAAACGCCATTTCGCACCTCCTTACCTATCTGAGAACAGGCGATAGGACAGCCTGGAGAATCCCCATACCATCAAAAGCAGTGCCACCGATATGGCCGCTGCATAGCCCATCTCATAACGTTGAAATCCGTAATCTTCAATATGATTGATAATCAGTTGTCCTGCATATTGCGGTGTCGGGTTTGATCCGGACAGAGCGACACCAATCCAACCGCTGTTAAATGCACCAACGATCGCCATGACCGCACCGAAGAGCATCTGCGAGTGCATGGATGGAATCGTTATATAAATGACTTCCTGAAGCTTATTTTTGATACCATCGATATAAGCGGCTTCATACAATTCTTCATTGGTATTTAGAATCCCGGCTAACATAGCCAGAAACCCGATACCCATCGCACTCCATAACCCAACGACGATCATGATATTCATCAGATACGCAGGATCTTGTAAGAACTGAATGGGTTTGGTAATCCAACCCCACTGAATCAGTAAGGCATTGATGTAGCCTGCTTCATTTCCCGAAAACAGCGTCCGCCAAACGACAGCTATGAAAACACCGCCGACCATCGATGGGGTGTATATGGCCAAGGCCAGCACTGTCCGTGCTTTAACCTGGATTTGTGCAAGCATCCATGCGAGAAGAAATGAAAGAAAATAACCTCCCGGACCGACAATCAGTGCATATTTAAAGGTATTAGGCAAAACATACTTTAAGAAAATCTCGTCTTGCGTCAGTAAAGTGATGTAGTTAAGCAATCCTTGAAACTCCGGAAACTGAATGGAGTTAAAATACGTCAGTGACAATCCGATGGCAATAGCAACCGGGATTGCTACAAACAACGAAAACATCAGAGCATATGGCAATAAGAGCCAAAATATAGCCAGCCACTCTGAGAGCGTACCGCTCTCATACTTGCGACGAATGTCATTTTTAAATTTGCTAAGTTTTCCCATGATCATTCTCCTCTCGCATTTTCGATTTGTTCTCTGATCCAATCTACATCATATACGACATATGGACGTATCACATTTCCGTTTTTGTCTAAAAACCCAAATTCTATCATTTTTCTGCGGATCTCACGATCAATCGTCTGCTTCTGCCGGTCAATCGCAATCCGAACCGGTGTCCCGTCAAATACTGTGGTATTCCAGATATCGGACATACCTCGCTCCAGCATGTATTGACCCGGTGTTCTCGGAACATCGTTGAGCCATCTGGACTGTTCCAAGATAACCAACTTATCATCATACTCTATCGGGGAATTTGCGACTGCCTCCAAGTTAGCGCTCAACCATACATATTCAGGTCCGTAAGTGGATTGAAGATTATAGGAGAAGGCGGTTTGCGTCTCGGTAGACATCCACCATTTCATGAAGTCCCAGCTTTGTTTTGGCTTATCCGTATTAGCGAAAATCATTCCTGATGTACCATTGACGATATCCCAACGGACGACCTCACCCTCGCTATTAACGGTTCCTGGATATGGAGCCAAAGCCCACTGCCCGGCAAGCTCCGGTGCAGCATTTTTGATCTGCAGGTATGTGCCGAAATCGGCTATCCCTACCGGAAGTGTCCCATATCTGAAGGAGTTGTAGAATGACGGCACTTGCTCCGGTATCGAGTAAGTCGTAAACAATTCTGTTAGAAACCGGATACCTGCAACGGATTCCGGCGAATCAATTCCTGATCGATAGCCGCTGCTATCGTACAAAGAACCGCCATATTGATATATAAACGGGCTGGTTTGATAAAACCACTTCAAGCTTCCGCCACCTGCCGTCAGATAATAGAAGTTCATTCCATACCGCTGAAGTTCAGGCAGTAAGTCCAGTACATCCTGCCAGGTATCCGGCACATCCAGGTTGAGACCGTTGAAAATGTCTGTCCGATAGATTAAGGAGTGGAAATCCAGGGTTTCCGGGAGTGCGTAGGATTTCCCTTCATACAAATACGGCACAAACGCTCCCGGCGTCATGGTGCCTGCAACTTTCCAATAATCGTCAAAATCACTTAGCGGAAGAGCTGCTCCCCGAATAGCAAAGTCAAAGGGCATATAAGACATAAGACCTAAAGCAACATCCGGAGATTGATTGGCCGCATTAGCCAAAATCAGGCGGTTTGCATCGGGCATAACCGAGATTTTAACTTTAATTCCGGTTCTTACCGTAAAGTCCGCGTCGACCAGTTTTTGCATCGTGTCGACATATGTGATCGAACGGTTTACCCATACATTCAGCATTTCCGGATCCTTCCGTGCCACATATTTTTTCGACGTAAATGAAGCCACAAATGCCTGGGCACCGGCGCTCACTTTAGCCATCCAACCAGCTTCGGCTATCATGGTCGTTTCTTTGTCAGAAACAGCGATTTCGTTAAGTGACATAGCCTGATTTGATAGTTCTGTCAGACTTATACCAACCATTTCGGTTACTGATCCGGTTTGACTGTATAAATCATCCAGATACAAAGGAAGCTCATCCGGTTTTTCGCGCATCTTCCTTACTTTGAAGAGTGCTTTTTGCAAATAAGAAAGTGTAGCTGATGCATATCCATTAGGTGCATGCACAGAAGTCTGTGCTAATACCGATTCAAGAAGGATCTCATAAGCTTCTAAAACTGCATCTGTTTGCGGTAAGAAGTTGGTAAGTTTCCATGTTCTGTTTCTGTCAACTTCTTTACCGGTGATTTTGCGAATATCTAACGCAAACTGATTGACGTGATCAATCAATAATTGCATCGTATCAAGAGACTGTTGAATCGGTTCTGTTTCAGCCCGTAATGTTAGTAGATTCTCGCCTTTCTCAAAATAGAACCAGAAAGGATCACCATTTGCATCTTTAAGTGTCTCAACAGCCCAGCGGCCTGTTTTTGTAGGTGCAAAGGCATAGGATTCGACCTCTTTAAACGGAATCTGGCCGTTGATCGCTATCGAACGGAACACGGCAAAATCAGACTTTTCATTGCTGTAATGGAAAGCCAACTGATAATATCCGCTTGCAGGAACGGTAACAGCAAAGTTGACTGCCTGTCCGGACTTGTTCCACGAAAGACCGGCAATGACATTAAGTTTCTTATCGACGGGATCATAAGGTGAAACGGATACCGAAGGATGTGAACTCAATCGGATAAAGGATGAGTTTTTCGATGTGTATGAGATAGCATTGATTCTCTCTTCGAAATCCTTCGCACCAACAGGACTTGTATTCAATGAAGTATACGAAGGCAAGTCCCAGGGAATCGCTGCTTTCAATGACTTGATTTCTATCGGGTCTGATGAAACATTGGTGATCGTGACAGTGTTGGTGCCTTGTTTTAACAGATAGTTCAATGGCCGGCTTGAGGAGTATGTATTGTTATAGAAATCGATCCAACGGAAAGTGTTGTCCGAAATCTGATTTGGCAATGACTCATCCCCATAGCTGTCGAGGGAAAAATTCTTGGTTTCATCTTTCCACTGAATCGCGACATCAACGGTTGCGGATTCGCGATATGGAATCTCACCATTAACACTGACACGAAGAATTGGGTTGATCAATGTGCGCTCCGTCACTCGGAGCAATGCCTGAAACGTAACTCTCGACTCACGTTCTGCTTCGAATGAAAATGAGATGGATTCCATGGCATTAAGTATTATCGGATCATTCAATGTCGACTCGATATCATTGGTCAGTGTTTCTGCTGAGTTCACGCGCCAAAAGTCTAAATGTGTCACACGTGGTTGATTCAGAGAAGACGCCAACAGCTGATAAGCATCTCGTGTCTGTTGTTCACTTGGTGCAGTGTTTTGATCAGCAATCGAACAACCAAAAAGCATAGTGACAGTCATCGGTATGATAAGCAATATCTTAGCGATACGTTTCATGGAGGCCCTCCCTTATTCATCTCATTCAAATGCTACAATATAAGTATTCGATTCATCTGTCTCTATTTTATCAAAGCGCTTACATAAGTGCAAGAAAACGTTTTCGTAACTCTAATAAAAAAGAGGGACATCCGAGGATGTCCCATCGCAATATTACTCGAAATCGGAATCTTTGAATCCGTAGAACTGTTTGAGACCGTTTTTCAGCGCAACTGAAGCTTCTTCGAAACGTTGGTTGAACGCTGTGTTCCAGTCACCGAGTTTGGCCTTGACATTGTCAGCCCAGTTAGCATCGGTACGGCTGGCTCCGGCAATTTCCGGATTCCACATATTCATCCACTCATACAGGATCGGACGGCTTGCGCCTTCGTAATTATAGAACCACGGGTAAGCTTTATCAGAAACAGCCCAGAACTGGCCTGCCTGCCAAATACGCAATACTTCATGGAATCCAGGCATGACATTTTTGTCTTTGAAGCGGGCATGATTCGGTGCCGAGAACCAGATATCCATTTGTTTATCAAATTCAGCGCCGGTAACCAACGGAATGGAGTCGTTCAATGCTGTCTTCAAGACTTCACCGTCTTTGAACATTTGATCTGCACGAGCTTGCCAAGAGCGGGTATCCCCAGCCCAGAAAGCTGCAAATGTGTAAGCTAATTTTGTTTGTGCTTTTTCGGCATCGGTACATTCCGGATTGCCATCAAGCATACAGTGATTATAAACAGCCAATGGATCAAGCACTACACCCACGGTGTTCGGTTGATAGTCGGTCGACGGACGCGGATAGATATCCCAATCCGAAGATTTACATACGCCCCAGTGATTCGGATCCGGATTTGCGCAGTCGCCCATCATCCACGGGTCGCCGCCCAATGTCAGGATCTTGTTTTCCATAAAGAATTTGAATCCCCACCACCAGTTGGCATTCATAACTTCATCCGAAACTAAACCTAAATCTCTTTGCGGCCAAACAGCAACTTTGGACCACTTCGGGATATAGTCGATCAAGGATTTCACTTCATCGGTATTCAAGTCAACGAAACTTCCTTTACCACTGTAATTGAACATCATTTGTTCGAATTTTGTGGTTCCGGTACGTAAGAAGTCGAATTCAGTGTCCATTGTTCCCCAGAAATTGACACCATCGGCTTTACCGATAAAGCTGGTATACTCTTCTATGGTCCAGTCCGGATCGGGAACGTCTAGGTTATTATCTTCGGCTAATGCCTTATTGATATAAACGCCCCAAGGTTGAAGGAACTGCGGAACACCGGCTTGGAATCCATAGTAGTTCATCATGCCCATGACAGACTTGTTGAATGTCTTGTACAGCGGGTCATTATCAAACTGTGACAAATCAGCGATCAATCCTTTGGAAATGTCGCCCACTAAATCTGTGCTTGCATATACGTCCGGATAGCGGCCGTATTCTGCTTTGAAGTTTTCAAGTTCTTGTTGCCAGCTCACACCATTGTCGTGCGGACCGCCACTCTTAGCAAATACATTGATCTTAACATTTGGATAGAGTTGATTGAAAGCTTTGGCAACAGCATAGGCAGCTGCCTGGTTTTGGCCTTTCAGATCTTCCGGCGTTAGGTTCTTACGACCAATGTCTTCCATAAAACTACCGTCACCAGACCAGAGCATGATTGAAATCTCACCCTCTACTTTGGAATCCAGTTGTTTATAACCGGAGCAGCCCGTTAGTATGGAAGAAATCAGGAATAAGGCAAATAACAAAACGAGTGTTTTCTTCATTTTTTTCCCTCCTGTGGATTACTTCTATTTTCATATTATCATGTCACGAAAACGTTTTCAACTACTTTAGTAAACGTTTTCGATGAAATTTTAGCATTTTGTAAGCGCTACCACCATTTTTATGGTTAGAAGCCTAAAAACACTGATTATCACTGTCATTTACATGAAATATTCAGAACTATTCACGCTCTTTCAGTCAGGACCGACTGAATAAGTGCCTACAAAAAGCCATATAAACTAAAATTCTTACTTACTGATAAACGCGGATCGATTCAACTTCCATTGTGGCCGGCAAACAATCCATATCGACACTTCCGCCGAAACCACCGCCAATCGCAACATTTAAAATCAGATAATGCGGTTTGTCAAACGGCCACGAATCCGCATAGTCTTTTTTGTAAAATCTGCAATGCTCGATACCATCTACTTCAAATAAAATTTTCTCCTCATCCCACTCCATCACATAATCACAAAAGCGCTCGGTCACGCCTTCGATCTTAGTCGTGTGTGTGATTTGCGTTCCTTTTCGATGATTGTACTTTCCGGTATGCAAACTGAAGTGGATAGTGTCCTGATCTCTTCCGACATGCTCCATGATGTCGATTTCTCCCATACGCGGCCACCCGGTTTTTTCTTCATCAATCCCAAGCATCCAAATCGCCGGCCAAGTTCCTTTCCCGGAAGGCATTTTTGCACGGATTTCAAATCTCCCGTACAGCCAATGCTGCTTTCCTCTGCTGACCAGTCTTGTTGAAGTAATGGGATGATTCTCCATTTCCTCCTTAATTGCTGAAATGAGCAGTTTTCCGTCGCTGATTCTGATGTTGTCGCTATCAGCCCGGGTATAATATTGCAATTCTTTATTACCCCAGCCGCCTCCGCCGACATCATAATCCCAGTACAATTCATTGGGAAGAACGCCTTCTTTGAAAGTTTCTTCAAACACCAAGGTTCGATTTTTCATATTACCCTCCTTCGAAATCGTTTTCGTTAATATTATACCATGAAGTTAAGCGCTTACAAGTATCAACGTAAACGTTTTCGATAAATTCACAAAAAAAGGAGCTGCGCTCCTTACTCAAATGGTTTTGTGGTTTCTCTAACGATCAGTTTTGTCTCTATCAATGTTTTTCTTTCAATCTTTTCGTTATTGATTCTTTTGTGCAAGATTTGTGCCAAGGTTTTACCGATAGCCTTGCGATCTTGCTTGACGGTCGTTAATGCAGGATGAGTATGAGAAGCCAACTCAATATCATCGAAACCAATGACTGAAATATCATCTCCGACCTTTAATCCCTTCTCGTTGATCGCATGCATCACGCCCATGGCTGTCAAATCACACATTACAAAAACTGCGGTGGGCGGATTGGGCATATCGAGTAATGTTTTCATGCAGCTGTATCCGGATTTGCTATCATACTCAGGCGCTTCAATAATTAATGTTTCATCTATTTCAATTCCGGCCTCTTTCAGTCCGTTTCTATAACCTTTCAATCGTTCCTGACCTGCGATCGATGTCAACGGTCCGGCAATATGAGCGATTCGCCGGTGCCCCAGTTCTACCAAGTGTCTGATTGCATGCAGACTTCCTTGCACATTATCAGAATATACAAGTGGGATAGATTTATAAAGAACATCTGTGGTAACGCACTTGATGTCACTGTCAAAAAGTTCTGTTAAGCCTGTATCCATCAAGTCCGCAGTAACCACAAAAACACCATCCACATTACGAACCTGACAGCGCTTCAGATAACCGATGTCTCGACCTGAGATAAAGACAACGTCATACCCCAATCCTTCGGCTTCTCGCTTAAACGCTTCCAGAACACCTGAAAAATAGTTGTGTTCCAAACCGATATCCAAATGTTCAGAATATACGATACCGATCAGCCAAGTTCGTTTAGTGCTCAGTGCTCTGGCACTTGAGTTCGGAATGTACCCGACTTCCTCAACGATTTTTAAAATACGCGCTTTCGTTGCGTCGCTGACTTCTGAATAATTGTTTAAAACCTTAGAAACCGTGGCCGTTGATACGCCGGCAAGTCTCGCAATATCTCTGATATCTACCATGCAAAGACCCCCTTTTGCTTCATTATATCACATCCATACGGAAAGAAAATAAGCGAACGAAAGGGTTTTCGTATTTTTATAAACAAGTTTCACTAAATCGCTCACAATTCTTTCGTTTATCATTGTATTGAGGAATAATCTCGTTAACTGGCTAGATAATCTTCCAAGATTTGAACTTTTTTCAGAAATAATCGAATACTTGCAAACAATTGATAGATTTTGACAGATTATGTTGAATGTATAGGTGAAGTACATTATAATTTTTATAAAGAATTACTATCACAATCGATCAGGAGGTCATCATATGATCATCATCGGAGAGAAAATCAACAGTACACTTAAATCCATTCGGCCGGCTATGGAAACCAGAGACAAAAAAGTCATTCAAGACTTAGCGATTGCGCAAGTGCATGCCGGAGCGCAGTTCATTGATGTCAATGCCGGCATGTTTCACGATACTGAATCTGATGTTTTGCAATGGCTGATTGAGACGATCCAAGAAGTGACAGACGTTCCTTTTGCGCTTGACTCACCCAGCGCCGAGGCGATTTTAACAGGTTTAAAAGCCAACAGGAACGGACAGCCCATCATCAATTCTATTACTGCCGAAAAGGCAAGATATGATGCAATTGTTCCCATGATCAGGCAGTTTAACACGAAAGTCATAGCCTTGTGTATGGATGACAACGGGATGCCTGAAACGACAGAAGATCGAGTATCCATTGCCCGGAAACTGATTCAAAATCTGACAAGCGAAGGCATATCGCATGATAATATTTTTATCGATCCGATGGTACGTCCGATCGGTACCGGTTCTCATTACGGAACGGTAGCTATTGACACGATCCGTCAAATCAAAACGGAATTCCCTGATGTTCATATTGCCTGCGGGTTAAGCAATGTTTCCTTCGGCCTTCCTGCAAGAAAACTGCTCAATCAGACATTTCTGGTTGCTGCAATGGCCGCCGGGATGGATGGAGCTATCGTGGATCCACTAGATAAAAAACTGATGAGTTTCGTTTATGCAACAGAAGCACTGCTTGGCAAAGATGATTATTGCATGGAGTTTCTCACGAAGTTTCGCGAAGGCGAACTTGAGGTATAAGATGGTTAAGCACGATCCGCATTATTATGTAAAAAACAAACGTTATCATGTTGAAGTTTTGCCGCCAAAACAAGACACCGCAAAATTACTTGCAGATCTTGATTTATTTAAAGAAAAGTACCTTCGCGTCATTCAAAGCGGCTACTGTGTATGTATTACTGACAACGCTATGGGTCTGATGGCTTTTCAGGGGCATGAAATCATTGAGGAACTAAATTTGCCCGTACATCGCGATCAGGTCATGATTCATCTCAATACATTTCATACAAAATGCGATTTGGACAACATTCTGACCTCATGCAAGAATCTGGGTATTGAATCTTTACTGATCATTACCGGAGATGGTTCAGACCGATTACCGAAACTTCAGCCATCAGATATTGGTGAACCCGACTTGGAATCCGTCACATCGGTTGAACTTTTACGCTACATCGGCCGGAACTATCCCGACACTTTTGTCTTGGGTGTTGCCTTTAATCCCTACGAACCCGTTGAACATGAGTTTGCGAAAATGAAGCGCAAAATCGAAGCCGGCGCATCATTTGTCGTTACACAGCCCATCATCGAAAGAAATGTGCAGGTAGATCGTTTATTATCCGAACATCCGAGTATTCCGGTCACAGTCGAAGCCTGGATGAGCAAGAAGCTCAGTTTACTCTCTGAGGCCATCGGATACGAAATTCCACAGGATGTTGAGTATGATCCCATGGCTACTTTGTCGATGTTGCATCAGATTTATCCTCAGTGTGGGGTTTACCTCTCCTTGGTTGGATTTAAGACGCAGTTTGATTTAGTCAAAGATGTCTGGATTTAAACAGGATAACATCTTGATGGAGGAAACATGAAAATTGTCGTATGTATAAAACAGGTGCCAGCAAGCAACGATGCAAAAATTGATCCGCAGACCAAGCGGATCATTCGTGATGCGGTCAAGTCCATACTTAATCCTTTTGATAATTATGCGCTCGAAGAAGGCGTAAGATTGAAAGAAAAATTCGGCGGCGAGGTCATCGCACTGACGATGGGTCCTTTGTCTGCCGAAGCAATTTTGCGCGAGGCTATCGCCCTGGGTGTCGATAGCGGTATCCTTTTATCTGATCGCACATTTGGCGGTTCAGATACTTGGGCTACCAGTTATGTACTGTCGAAAGCAATCGAGAAGATCGGTAATGTTGACTTGGTGATTTGCGGAAAGCAAGCCGTCGATGGCGATACAGCTCAGGTAGGTCCAGGGATTGCCGCACACCTCAACTGGCAGCAGGCGACGTATCTGATGGAAATCCGCAGAACAGATGAGCGGAAAATTTTAACTAAGCGTCTGCACGAAAACGGTTATGATCTTTGTGAAGTAACCCTGCCTGCCGTAGTTACGGTCGTAAAAGGGATCAATACCCCTCGCGTTCCGACATTGAAAGGTCGGTTAGCTTCACTCAAATCCGATATTCCAATATGGACGCCGGTAGATATTGATGCAAATATTGTCCAGTTAGGTCTTAACGGTTCCCCGACACGGGTGGTCAAAACCGAACCGCCTGCCCCGCGTTCTTCAGCAACAGTTAAGATTAAGGGCAGTCCAGAACATTGTGCACAGGAACTCATCCATCAGCTGCGTTTGCGCAGCATTCTGTAGGAGGTCTTATGATCACAAGAAATGATATCGAAAAATCAAATTTCAAGAATGTCTGGGTCATAGCTGAGGTAGATCGCGGCATCATTCAACCGGTTACTCTCGAGTTGTTGGGTAGTGCAAGAACTCTTGCGAACAAGCGAAACTGTGAAGTGTGGGTAATACTTTTGGGCCACTCGATTCAGCATCCCGAATTGTATGCTTACGGAGCTGATGTGTGTGTTGTGATCGATGATATCCGTTTGAATCATTTTATCGATGAACTCGAAGCCAATGTTCTCACTCGGCTGATCAAGAAGTATCAGCCAGAGATCATACTGTGTGGAGCGACTTCGAGAGGTCGCGCATTGATTCCGCGAGTGGCTGTATTAACGTATTGCGGACTAACCGCTGACTGTACACAATTGGACATCGACCCCGATAACGGAGATTTATTACAAACTCGCCCGGCATTTGGCGGGAATATACTTGCCACGATCCGCAGCAGTGATCACCGACCGCAAATCGCTTCGGTCAGACCGCGTGTCATGAAAGCCATGACTTTAAATCCTGACAGGGACGGCATACTGATCATGGAATCCATTGATCCCCGTGATGAAATCAACAATAAAAAAGTTGTTGAAGTTTTTCACGATACACAATCCGCAATCAATCTGGCGGACGCTGAAATCATTATTGCCGGGGGAAGAGGCGCTCATGGAAAAGCCGGATTTGAACTGCTACGCCAACTGGCCCAAAAAGTCGGTGGCGCGGTCGGTGCAAGCCGGGCCGCCGTAGACTCAGGATGGATCCCGTATACGCACCAAGTCGGTCAAACCGGCCAGACCGTACAAACAAAAATTTATATTGCGTGCGGGATTTCCGGTCAGATCCAGCATTTAGTCGGAATGCAGTCCTGTGATCTGATCATCGCGATCGATAAAAACCCGGATACGCCAATGATGCAAATGGCAGATATTGCCATTACCGGCGATATGTTTGAAATCTTGCCTGAACTGATCAACGAAATCAATCAACGTTAAAGAGCTCACTGAGCTCTTTATTTTATGATCAATTCTTTATAACCGGTTATGGGGTCATAGCTTCTCGATACATCCTGATCGAGCGCAAGTATGACAAGTTCAAGCGTCGTCTTGACCCGACAGCCTTCCATCAGATGTCCTCCGATAACGGAACCATCCTGACTGCTAAGTGACAGATGCACATGAATGCCGTCCTTGGTCAGAATACCGGACATCGAGACGATTTCGCGATTTTCATCTTTAAAGATCACAGAAACGCCGTCACTGACACGTAACGTATAACTTTCAACACTTCCGACTGCACTTACGATAACAGCAGCAGGCAGCCGGTACTCATCAAGAATCTGGATCAGACATTGTTTAATATCTTGTTTTGGCAATAGTCGTTTTATATGCGTTTTCATCGGATTACTCCTTTCAATATGTAAAACCGCGCGGTTGTGCCGCACGGTTTTAAATAAATACAAGGTCACGGGATTTAAATCAGAGGGGGAAAAATGAAAAAATTACTTTATTTTCCTTGTATGGTTCTATGATACAAAAACATTGTGAATTCTGTGTGAAAGAAAAGTAAAAAAACGAAAATTTAAGAAATCAATTTTTGACGAATGTGTTTAATCTGCAACATAATGAATCATGACTTTTACGGATTGCTTTCTGAATGTATCAGTCACTTTTGAGAGTCAAACAAACCGCAGAAGCGAACCCTATCGATCTTCAGTCATTGGAATCGGTCACCGCTCTGAAATGATCTTTCTTTTTTAATCAATAGTGAAGATCCTGTTTACGGTTCAAAGTCTGAGAGATTTATTAATTATTCGACAACTATTACCGTTTTACCACGCGAATGGCCTTCTTTTACATAATCAACAGCTTCGATCGTTTGATGAAACATAAAGACTCTATCAACATGCGGTATGATCTCTTTCGATTCAACAAGATCGATGATTCTCTGTAGGTCGGCTGTACTGGGTTTAGCTGATAGTACATGCAACTGTTTCGAACCAAGAAATAACAGTTTACCAAAAACAATCGATTTGAACAGCTGCGACAGGGATCCGCCTACGATCACCAATACGCCATCAGGCTTCAATACCTTCTTATAGTCTGTTAACGAATAGTTGCCGTTGACTGCCAAAATCAAATCATAGCGACCTGTCTCTTTCGAGAAATCAGTTGTTTGATATGGGATGATGTGGTCGGCTTTTAGCTGTCGCATAATATCCGTATTTCTCAAACCACACACGGCTGTAACTTCCGCTTTCGATAGTTTGGAAAGCATAACCGCAAAATTGCCTACGCCTCCACCGGCACCGCATATCAAAACCTTGTGTCCTTCCCGAAGATTTCCTTTTTGCAAAGCCTGATATGCTGTGACAGCTGCCATAGGTATGGAAGCGGCAGTCTCGAAGGACACAGATTTCGGTTTTAGCACCCAAGCGTGCTCATCAGCCACAACATACTCAGCAAATCCGCCAAACCCTTGACCAGACAAATCAGCTACGACATCATCATCTACTGAGAACCTTGTAACTGCGGATCCGACAGCCTCAATTGTTCCGGCAACGTCAGCACCGAAGATACCTTTGACAGGAACAATTCCTAACTGCATGGATCGGTAATCGGCCGCATTGACGGATACTGCTTTCACTTTAACAAGGATTTCATGATTCTTGGGTATAGGCTTTGCAACTTCCTGCAATTTCATTTTTTCTGCTTTCGCTTTTTTATGAAATATAAATGCCTTCATTATCTGTCACCTTTTCCTTCATAATCGAACACCTCATTGATTTTAACATTAAATACCTCCGCAATTCGAAATGCCAGTTCCAATGACGGGGAATATTTCCCGGCTTCAATAGCCATGATTGTCTGCCTTGAAACACCAACACTCTCAGCCAGTTGCTGTTGCGTCATTTCGTTAGCAAAAAAGCGCAATTTCCGTATTTCGTTAGTAATAGCGATTTTCTTAACCATTGGTAATTCCTCGTCGATAGAAGTATATCTGAACTACTCCTTCCAGAATCGATCCGATGCTGAAAGAAACAAACATAACGTTCAACATGATTACATGCGAGTAATCCAAGACCAATAAAATCAATGCTAGCACAAACCCGGCACCCGCAAACCCAAACCCAACCATGTTTGATTTCAGCTCAATTAGTTTATCCATTTCATCTGTAGTCATTTCGATCTTGATACTTCTCTCAATTTCTTTATCATCACACACAGCATCGGCGATTTTCGCTTTTGCCGCTATAGTTACTGACAATAAAATGTGAAATAATATCTGGATGACAATCGTAACTGCAATACCAATAGCAATAAACAGCAACATTGATCCGGCCCAAAACTTCAAGTCTCCTTCAGGCACAATCCCTGACTGATACTTACTGTTTGTGTAGATGAAGTATGAAATCAGTATAAGCACTCCTGTAACGACTGACACCACTGTCCTTTTCTCTTGATATGACATTTTCTTTGGTTCCTTTCAGTTTATAGCGAAATTGTATACTATTTCAATCTTTATGTCAAATATATTATACATTATGTTTACATATTCATACACTTTTCAGAAAATTTTAGAATCTGATACATATATTAGCGTTAATTATGACTTTTATAAAACAAAAATCCCTTTCAAAAGGGATTTCAGAATTCAATGGTGGAGCTGAAGGGGCTCGAACCCTCGACCCCAACGCTGCCAGCGTTGTGCTCTTCCAGCTGAGCTACAGCCCCACATGGTCGGGACGACAGGATTTGAACCTGCGACCTCTTGCTCCCGAAGCAAGCGCACTACCAAGCTGTGCTACGTCCCGGTCTAAACAAAAAAAATTGGCGCGCCCGACAGGAATCGAACCTGTAGCCTTTTGAATCGGAATCAAACGCGCTATCCGTTGCGCCACGGGCGCCCATAAAAGAAAATGGTGGACACTAAGGGACTCGAACCCCTGACCCTCTGCACGTCAAGCAGATGCTCTCCCAACTGAGCTAAGTGTCCATCGCTGTGCCTTAAAATATTAGCACAAAAAAAACAAATAATCAATGACCAAACCTACACAAACCTATCTCTTTATAATAAAAATCGTCTCGCCGGGATTCATCGTTTTGATTTTCCCTGTGACCTTATGGTGCTCATACGTATTAACAAATGTCCTTAAACGTACACCGGACTGATATCCGTGAATGACCGCAACCTCTGTGACACCTTTGGGCAAACGGTTAAGATAGCGATCCAACACCATCTTTGCTTCATAAACCGTGAGACCATGCAAATCCACCGTCATCCTCATATAGCTCTCAAATAACTGTCGATGTGGTCATTGAGCCGATCGACCGTATCCTCACTCATTACATGTTCGATTTTACACGCTTCTTCATCCGCACGCTCATCATCAAGTCCCAGTACATTCATTAAAAAGCCTTTGATGATGGTGTGGCGATGCAATATTTTTTTTGCCTGCTGTTTTCCCTGATCCGTCAGATAAATCACTGAATAACGTTCTTGTTGAATCAACCCTTCATCGACCAGATTCTTAAGCGCCCGGTTGACACTGGGCTTGGCTACTTTCAGTTTATCCGCAACATCCACTGATCGCACGCCTTTTTCAGCATGATCCAACACATAAATCGTCTCAAGATAGTCTTCCGTGGAGGGAGTCAGTTTACCTTTACTCATCCGTCGAAACCTCCCCATCACAATGATCTGCTTTCGCATCTTTCAGACAGCAATCCGCGGCATAATTACATGAACCGCAGGTGATCGATCGTCCTTTGCGCTTTGACGAAATCATCTGATAAACGATTAAAGATAAAACTGCAAGAAGTATGCCGCCAACGATATAATCTCCCATGATTTCACCCCAATCCCAATATACGGCCACCCTGATAAATCAGGAAAGCCACGACCCAGGCAACACCGGTCTGATATGAAACGGCAATCAACGTCCATTTCCAGGAGTTCATCTCCCGCTTCATGGCCGCAAACGCCGCAATGCAAGGCATATATAACAAGGTAAATGCCATAAAGGCATAGGCACTCAGCGGTGTAAACATCGTACGAAGCGGAGCTGACAACAGATCCGGATTTTCGATCGCAGCTTCACCGACACCATATAATACGCCCAATGTACCGACGACTGCTTCCTTGGCAACCAAACCGACGATCAGACTCATAGCCGAACGCCAGTCGCCGAAGCCCAATGGAGCAAAGATGATGGCCAGATAGGATCCGATAATTCCGAAGATACTGTCAACACTGTCCTCAACCATACGAAGTGAGAAATCAAAACTCTGCAAAAACCAAATGATCACCATAGCAACCAAGATGACTGTACCGGCTTTGACGATAAACCCCTTGACCCGTTCCCATGTATGCAAGAATAAATTCTTCGGTGTAGGCCAGCGATACTCAGGCAGTTCCATAATGAAACTTGATATCTTCCCTTTGGTAACGAATCGCTTCAAAATGATTCCGGACAACACTGCGACAATGATGCCCAAAAGATAGATAGAAAAAACGACGATGGCTTGTGACTGAGCAAAGAATGCGGCCGCAAACACGGCATAGATCGGAAATCTTGCTCCACAGGACATAAACGGCGTAATCATCATCGTCAGTCGGCGATCACGCTCACTTTCTAGCGTACGTGTTGCCATCAGTGCCGGAACCGTACAGCCAAACCCCATGATCATCGGTATAAATGAACGGCCGGATAAACCAAATTTACGCAACAATCGGTCCATGATAAAAGCTGCCCGTGCCATATATCCGGTATCTTCCAAAATGGATAACGTCAGAAACAGGATAGTGATTTCCGGTAAGAAACTTAAGACTGAGCCGACACCGCCCAACACCCCATCGACGACCAGACTGTACATCCAATCCGAAACTTCCAACACTTCCAGCAAAGATGCGATCGGAATGATGACTCCTTCCTGAATGAGCCATTCAAAATTAGATTTAAAGAATCCTCCCACAGGGCCGAAGGACAACGAAAACAGTCCAAACATGACTAATAGGAAAATCGGGATCGCCAGTATCCGATGAGTCACGATGGCATCGATTTTATCAGAGAGCGAATACTTCTCTTTCTCTTTGATTTGTGAGGTAACCCCCGCAACCAGGTTGGTAATAAAAGCATATTTTTCATCCGATATGACCATATCGCGATCAATGTTCTTATAAGCGATCTTCTTTTCAACTTCTTCATTCAGTTGAGCCAAGTATACAGGATCGATCGTATGACCCAAAACGGCAATACCGCCTTCTTCGACAAATCGAATGGCATGCATACGCGACATGACACTGACATTCAGTTTTTTCTCAACCATCGAGATGACATGCTCAAGTTGTTCGTTGTATATCATCGGCAACATCGGTACAATATCTTTCTGATTTACAGCGGTTTCAAGCAATTCTTTGATCCCTTTGGATTTACTTGCGACGATGGGAATGATCGGAACATTCAGCTGTTTTGACAAAGCTTCAATATTTAAAAGCGTTCCTCTTGCCTGCAACACATCCATCATATTCATTGCAATGACCATCGGTTTGCGCATTTCCAAAAGTTGCAGTGTTAAAAAGAGATTCCGCTCGATATTGGAAGCATCGACGATATTGATGATCACATCAACATCCCCGCTTTCCACAAACTCTCTAGCGATTACCTCTTCGAGTGAATACGTCGAAAACGAATAAATACCCGGCAAATCCGTGATGTCGATTGGCAGGTGATCATATTTCGCCTTGCCTGTCTTTTTTTCCACGGTAACACCCGGCCAGTTGCCCACATACTGATTAGAGCCGGTCAGATCATTAAACAGTGTGGTTTTGCCGCTGTTGGGATTTCCTACCAGCGCAATATGTACTCCCATCAGATCAGCCTCACAAAGACTTCGGCGGCTTCAGCTTTTCGCAAACTCAAATGATACCCGCGAATCAGAATTTCGATCGGATCACCCAATGGTGCCAGCTTTCTAACTTCGATCGTCGTACCGATCGTTAATCCCATATCGATGATCCGCTTGCGCAGCGAGCTTTTTTTGCCAATCCCCTCAATAATACAAACTTGTCCCGGGTTTATATCTTTTAGCGTCATAAATCCTCCACTAACAAAAAAGTTAGATTACACTAACTATTATAGTTTTTTTGTTCACAAAATCAATGACTTATATTAGTAATCAGTTTCAATAAATAAAAACTCTCACGAATGAGAGTTACTTTGTTCTTTTCTTCATCCCTGATGCTGAAATCGCAAACACGCAGTAGGTAAGGGTTCCGGCCAAGGATAATCCGAAATAGCTGATACTTTCTACAAAAACAGGATTGATCGAACCCTGATAGGTCGGAAATATCATATACAGAAACACAACATTGATGACTAACGGGATCACAGCTCCTAAGAAGTAATTCACATGCCTGTTGATTCTCTTCAATAACATAATGACCAAAAAATAAGCAAACCCGATGGCGATCGGTGCCAAGAAAATAAACAGATAATCGATATATTTCAGTATCAAAGCCTTCATTAATCATTTCCCCTATTCTTCATAATAAATCCCAACAAGCAGCTGTTCAGTGTGTCTGAAGCTTCATATATGGCCACATGGCCGCATTGCGGCAGTATGACAAACTCGCAGTCCGGAATAAGCTGAGCCATCTGCATGGAATATCTGACAGGTTTAAGTATATCATCCTGACCGCAAACTACCAATGCCTTTTTGGTGATTTTAGTCAAATCCCACGTAAAATCTACATCATTAACAAAGGTGTCGATCAGACTGCACAGTCCGCTGAAATAGTCCTTGGGCAGTCCGTTGAAATCTTTCGACCGCTTCTTCAAAGTTTCCCCGTACTCGCGTATGTATTTCTCTCCATATACACTGGGCAACATCCCTAAAAAGAAGTTCTCTCCCGATAGATTCTGTGCCATCATCTGCCACATCCGCACCTGATGGATCATCAAAGGATCGGTTTCACTGGTCGAATCAATAATTGAAATCGTTTTGACCCTATCAGGGAAATCGATTGCCATTTTCATGGCGACTTCGCCCCCGTAACTCGTCCCGATCAGATGCGCAGAAGCAATGTTCAATGCATCCATGATTTCCGTGATATCCACACAGTGCTGATGCAACGTATACACCTGCTCACTTTTATCCGATCGAAGCTGGTTGATGAAATCATGAAAAATCAATCGGAATCCGGCATCCTCAAATACACCACGCTGATAACCCCAACTGTTTACAGAGGCCATGACCCCATTGAGAAAGAAAACCGCATCAGAATTTTTGTCCAGATTGAGTGTCTCAACATACATTTTCAAACCTTGCTTGTTTACAACAATCATTGAACCTCCCCTAGCTGAAATTAAACATCAGCCATCCCGGTTTTACTACCATCAGAATCCCCAGTATGATCATGATCGCGCCGCCAATCAAATGAGAGTATTTTGCATACTTCGTCGAAATGCCGGTAAGTTCGAATGTTTTCATGGCAATGACAAAAACGATGATATCATCTAACAAGAAGAAAGACACATAGAGAAGTAAATATCCGATTTTCTCCCAATAAGTAACCTGATTCAGTGCTAACACCTGAGTAAATACGATCGGCAATCCGGCCGAACACAGAAGTTCGACCAGGTTGACGGTGATAGCCAATCCCATGATCCCGACGATTGCCAAGATAAAGGTCGGTTGGTCAGAAATTTCCTGAATCCTCTGGCGCAGTTTTTTACGTTGGGTAGAATCAACGACTTCACAACCGTCATCCTTTTTCAATCCGTTACGTATATTGATGGTTCCGCCCCCTACAGCAACGGCACCGATGATAAGCCGAAGGATAAACACCGAACCAAAGAGCATCGTGATATTGAGCCAGGATAACATAAAGAAGAAATACATTATAGCCGAGGTAAACAAGAAAACCAATCCCAACGTCCACATTTTCCACTTTTCTTTGATGTGGACCAACATACTGATTAATAGTAACAACACCCACATGGCACACGGATTAAATCCATCCAGCGTCCCGATAACCACGGCCAGTAACGGTAAAGAAACTGATTTTGCCTTAACTTCACCAAAAATCGGCAGTCGGATGATAGTTTCCTTGGGATCATCCTCATCCCCGGTGATTGGTACGGCCACGCCCAACATCTCACCGACAATATCACGTACGACATGGGTACGATTATACTGGATAGCTTCTAAAATCGCCTCATCAGTGATTCCTTCTGTAAAACCAATGATCGACTGACGTCCGATGATCGTATAAGGAACCGTCGCAATCTTGATACCAAGAAGATCTTCCACCTTCTTAGCAACTGCCTGCCCTTCCTTATCATAAGCTATCTCAAAGCGATAGACTTTAACACGCTTATCCGTTTCTTCTAATTGCTTGAAGAAAGCTTCTTCTTTTGCACAATACAAACAACCTTCTGCATGGAAAAAGAAAATATTAATCAACTTATCTTCAGCCCGAACCGGAGCAGAAAACGAGAATAACATCAGAAATGCAAATATAAATAAACCTATTTTTCTAGCCATGGAATACATCCTTTATCAATCTGTCTTTCGACAGTTCGCCGATGACCCTGCGAATTTCCTTTCCGCTTTCATCCAATACGATAAACACCGGCAATGTCTTGCCCGGATTCCATTGATTGGCCTCATCTTCATCCATATCCAAATCAAGCTTCACAAATGCCCAATCCGGAAACTTCAATAACGCTTCTTTGACCCGTTTACTCATGATCAGACAAGCCGGACACCATATCGCTGATATAACGATCAGTTTCATTCAGTCACCCATTTCTTTCAAAAAATCTTCCAACACGTCCAAAAAAGCCCGCAACTGATCCATCGTCGTTAAATGAGAAAGACTGATTCGCAGTGATGAAGTCGCCAGACCATGGTCCTTGGTGATCGCATATACGGACTTTGAGAAATTCTCTTTACCCGAGCAGGCACTGCGGGCAGAAATGCAAATACCTTTAGAAGAGAAATTGCTGACCCATTCATCGGAATCAATACCCTTAACACTGATATTCAAAATCTGATCGATCGCAAACTCATTGGAGTTTATGGATATCTTATCAAATCCGGACAGTTCTTTCACTAAATATGTTCTGAGCTCTTTGACTCGCGCAGCACGGGTATCCATATGCCAGTAAGCTAATTCTACGGCACGAGCAAAAGCACAAATCAATGCATTTTGCGGAGTTCCGGAACGGAAGACAGTCGTCGAGCGCCCGCCGTGAATCATCGGAACCAAAGAGACACTCTTTTTCTTTACCAGCATGCCAATCCCTTTGGGACCGTAAATCTTATGCGCACTGCAACTGAATAAATCAATATCCCGTACATCGATGGGACACTTACCCAAAGCTTGCGTTATATCGCAATGTAACAGAACGCCTTTACTTCTGGCAATTTCAGCAACTTCCTCTATGGGTTGACGGATACCGGTCTCACTGTCCACTGCCACCAACGTGATCATCAAGGTATCATCCCGGATCATAGATTGTAAGTGATTCAAATCGTAGCGGCCGTGCTCATCCAACTCGACCATATCGACCAGATAATCATTTTGTTGTAAATAGTATAGCGGAGCAACGACTGAGGAGTGTTCCAGTACCGAGGTAATGATGTGTTTTTTATGCGGATGCTTCAAAGCACAACCTTTGATTGCCAGGTTATTAGCCTCTGAAGCGCAGGATGTATAGATGATTTCTTCCGGCAGGACATTTAACAGCTTTGCAATCGAGTTTGTGGCTTCTGTCACTTCGCTCAATGCTCTGACTCCTGCACAATGCTTAGAATTGGCATTGCCAAAGGCATGCCTTTCCACATGTACGTATCGCATCAGTACTTCTTCATCGACCGGAGTCGTTGCACTGTAATCCAGATAGATCATTTCGTTTCCTCTCTATGACATAATGGGTTGAATACCCACGACTGAAGAAATATATGAAAAAGGGATTTCTCCCTTTCATTTTAATTCTTTTTTCAGGTTGACGCAACAAAGTGTTTATCGGTTGTCTTCAATGACAAAAGTTCCGTTGGTTGCATGCAACCGTAAAATCACATCGGCCTGCTTCGCTACTTTTTCAGAATGAGTCACGACAATAACACATTTATCTTTCTCAACCGCCAGTTGTTTGAACAATCCGATAATCGTATCTTCTGTCTCTCCGTCAAGATTTCCGGTTGGTTCATCCGCAACGATGATATCCGGCTGATTTGCCATGGCCCGCGCAATCGCGATCCGCTGCTGCTCTCCTCCGGATAAACGACGGACATTACGATCAGCTTTCGTCTTCGCAATACCGATCGATTCCAATAATTCATAGGCTTCCGATCTTTTATGATGTTTTCCGGATATGCCCATCGCAACCAACACATTTTCCAATCCGGTCATATAGGGAATCAGGTTATAGCTTTGAAAAACCATGCCGACATGGTTACGGCGGTACTCCCACAACCCAATTTCAGCAATATCTTTTCCTTTAAAAGAAATCACACCTTCTTTAGCGCTGTCCAGACCCGCAATCAGTGTCAGAAACGTGGTTTTTCCTGAACCGGATGATCCGACGATTGCATAAAAATGTCCTTTCTCAAAGGTTACACTGACATGATCCAGAATAGTTCGGACACTATCACCATCGGGATACGTAAAAAATACATCATTGATATCTAACAGTTTCACGTCTGACCTCCTATAACAAGATTTCCTTGGGTTTTAACTTCAATATATTCACGATGGGAACGATCGTTGAGGCAGTGACGGTCAGCAGCGCCAATCCGGTAAACAGCCAAATATACTCATTGGATATTTTTACGGTATAGGCGGCAGCGACTTCTTCTCTTGTCGGAATATTATCATTAGGAATATCCTCTTTCCCCTTTTGAACTTCCGCGATCAGCAGTTGCAGTCGGATGAGTTCGGCAGAGAATCCTTTTGCAATCCATGTCCCTGCAAAGACCGACAAGGTCAAAGCCAAAGCACTGACGATCCATACTTCCAACACGACTTGCAATACAATATTTCGTTTTTTCTCGCCTAAAGCAAAGTAAATGCCGATTTCATGACGCCTTTCTTTCAGATAAAGAAGGATAATCAGTGAACAGACAAATACCGCAATGACCATGGTAAATACCATGACCGCCTCCGCAATCATATTCAGAGTACCGATCGGTCCCAATACGGATAAAATCTGATCATCCGCAAAGTTGAACTTAAATGGCATAGGGAGTTTCTTTCCAAACAGCTTACGCATTTCGGTAACAGCCTCAAAAGACTCCATCTGTAAAATCGGGATTCTCATTTGCACATTCTGACGTAAATTAACTCCGACCAGCCGGTAGTTCAGTTTGGTATTGATGATTTGCTGATCGATCACGATGTTTGGTGCGATAGCCATCGGCAGATTTTCCCATCCGACATGACTTTCCGAATAATAATATATCATATACAGTTGGAATATCTGTGATGGCAGGTAATTTCGGGTAACTTCCGGCCCATCGACGATACCGATGACTTCCATATCAAACCATTCACTGAACGGCTCAAAATACATTAGATAAAAGCGGCCTAACGGGAAGTTGTCTCCCACGCCAATTTCATAATAATCTGCCATCTGCTTGGAAATGACCATGACATGCGCGCCTTCCGCCAGTTCCTGCTCCGTAAATGTGCGACCTTCGATGATTTGCGAATTTGGCCAGTAATGTTTCAAATCCGGATTTTGAGTTCCTTCAAGAACGACCATCGGAAACTGAGTAGTTTCTTTCGCCTGAAATGAATAGGAGATCCCGTAATTGTACGATTTGACCCCTTTATAACTGACGACCTTCTGCAGTTCACTGTAAGGTATATGCTGACCCACGACCCCATAGGCAAGTTCCGTGCGTTCCGGAGCAATCGATACCTGTAAGCCGATACGGTTTTGAACTTCTGCCGTTACATTATTGCTTGCGATTCGGATAGCTAACGATGCAGCCATCAATGTGGTCAATAACGTCACGATGAAAAATAGCAAGAAATTCTTGCCGGGTTTTCGTATGACACTTAACCAAGCGCGCTTCAGAGTGTTCATCATGACCCCCTTACAATAAGATTTTCTTCGGTTTGACCGATACGATCAAGACCATCGGTACGATCGAAGACAGTAAACCGGTCGTAAGCAAAATACCATACAAATAGAATGCATATTCAGCGCTCATCTCGATTTTATATGCACGAGCCACTTCAGAAGCGCTGATCAATGCGGCTTCCGATTGATCTACTTTGATCAATTTTGCCTCATCGACCATCTCTAACTGCTTCAACACGATTGAGTCCGAGAGTTGTTGAGCCAGAACCTGACCGGAGAACATCGATATCGAAGCCGCCGCAAACGTAATCAGCAGCACTTCCATTACGATCTGCATGACACTGAAAATTTTCTTTTCACCCAATGCACCATAAACGCCGACTTCATACACGCGATCGCGCAGAAACAATAAAATCACCAGACTGACACTGAGGATCGTTGCCCCAAAAGCCAGAATAAGGATATATTCAGCAATCAGTGAAATGATCAGAACCGGAGCTGCGACCGATTCATAAGCATCATTGGATGTGATGACTTCAATCGTTTTATCGTTGATAGTTCCTACAGCCATCTGCTTATATTCATCGAGATACTCATCTGACGTCAATATGACCTTGGGATAAAACGGCTTGTACCACAAATCGGTCGGATCTTCGTAATACTGCGCATCCGCATACATTTGCTTATCAACAAGATAACGTTCAGTCACATATTTGTCCGGTACATAAATGTAAAAATATTCTTCCTTCAGATTACCTTCTTGATTATATATTTCATCGGTATTCAGTTTAAAGAATCCGACAACCTCGATTTCATAAGAATCTCCCACATAAGTAGCATACTGATGGTTTCGTTTGTCACCAATCTGATGACGAAACGGGATCTTATCTCCCAGTTCAATCAAACTGAATTTCGCGAGATATTCGGGAATCAATCCGACAGCTGCGCCATCATCGATTTCTGCCTGAGTCAAATTCCGTCCTTGGGTAATAGATATTTTCTTGCTCTCCAAATCAAAAAAACGTTCGGATACGACCCCTCGCCCATAAAGATCATCAGTATATATGACATAGATATCGCTGATTCGATAGACCTGGAGGTTACTGTTATTTCCCCGGTAATATGTAAAGGGATACTGATGCCCGCTGTCATAAACATCTACCGCCGGATGTTTCATCAGTTGGTCCAATGTCTCATTTGAAAAGTTAAGTTGCGTGGGTAAAGGTTTCTCAAACGGATTGTTCCCGGATACTTCCTGAGTATCACTGAGCGGTCGGATCGCAACGGTTGTCCCCAGCTTCTGACGAATCTCGCGAGCGACTTTTTCGCCGGTCTGACGGATTGCCAGTGAACCGGCCATAACATTACCCATAACAAAAAGAATCAAAAACAAAATCAATGTTTTGGATCTTCCGCGAATGATGCTTAACCAAGCCCTCTGATAAAACCGCATATTTACCCCTGCCTTTACATCAGCTTCGGATCATTTTTGATCCGATTGAAAATAACAATATACAAAACAGCAAAAAATACCGCAATAATCATAGCAATGATTGCAAGAATCGGCAGAATGACAATAAACATTGATGCAACCAACGCAGAGACCGCATGATATTTAAACACATCAGCTAAGCGGCCTGCTTCGGCGCAGTTCGCCATTCTCTCTTTCAGATCCAAAACAGCCATCGTCAGTAAATAAAGAAGATACAGCTCAATGACCGTGATCACAAACCCCAGCACCCAGTTAAACAAAGTCATTTGCGCCATCGCCGCACTTATTCCGAAAATATCCATGAAGAAAAATACCACAAAAATTACAGTCAGAAGACGGGAAAAAGCAGAAACATTGTCAAACTTTACAGATTTCTCAATCATCTCTTTTGCGCCGATTGAAACAAACAGATATCCAAGAAAATCAGGCAATAAAGGCAGGATCATCGCATTTACCGTAACATTAAAGTTAAAAAATATGAAAATCAGTCCAATGAATATTTTTTTCATGATCCACCTTCTGTTCGTTCATTTATTACTTTAGCACAATCAAAAAGAAGGGGCAACCCTTCTTGAAAATTCATGAAAGATTAAACGATTCACCTTCACATGTTACGCAAGGTAAAAAGCTGTAACGGGATTTTCCGTTGTTCACACCACCGGGTAAGTCTGCGATCCAAAATCAAATCACAGGAACCAAACTCCTCGATGTTACTTACGCCAAGCATCAGCATGATCATTTTCAGCTCATCTTTCCAGCTTTCAATAACTGAAACCGTTAAATCGACACCCCCGGTATGCAAAAGACTGAGTATTGACCCGGAAAGACCGATAGCCTTAGCACCCAGCGCAAAGGCTTTGGCCATATCCAGCGGATGTCGGATCCCGCCCGAGGCAATGATCTCCACTTTATCGGATAAAGCATAGCCATCCATCAGTGATTCAACGGTCGAAAGACCCCATTCATCCAAATACTCCAACGCCATCGACCGACGGGCATTTTCAATTCTGATAAAATTTGTTCCGCCTCGGCCGCTGACATCGACGGTCTTAACGCCCAACTGAATCAAGTGTTTGATCGTCTGCCTGCTCATCCCAAAGCCGACCTCTTTGACAATGACTTCAACTCCGACATTGGCAACGATATCTCTTATGTTTCTTTCCCACAAATGG
>DDYT01000055.1 GCA_002348095.1 Erysipelotrichaceae bacterium UBA2227
TGATCGGACCTATATTGGTTAAACATGACGTAATTTGTTATGAGTGCCAATGGATCCATGAAGGTAAAAACCGCATACTTCAGATTGCGATCATGCGTGCAGACGGATCAATGGATATCGATACGTGTCAGACTGTATCGAATGATGTTTCCGAGGCTTTGGATGCTGCTGATTTGATACCTTTTGAGTATTATCTGGAAGTGTGTTCCGCAGGAGCAGAAAGGGAACTGCGCAGCGATTTGGAAATTTCTGCTGTGATCGGAGCCCATGTATTTCTGAGACTTATCCGACCTGTCGAAAAGAAAATGGAAGTCACCGGAGTCTTGGTGAGTTACGATGACGGCATTGTCGTCATCGAGTATCGTGAAAAACAGAAAAAAGTTAAAATTTCAATCGAGAAAAGCAACATTGCGCTTATTCGCTTAGCGGTTGCTTTGTAATGAAGGAGCAAAGATGAACGTAAAAGAGTTACTGGTTGCTGTAAAGGCAATCGAAAGCGAACGCAACATTTCCAAAGATATCATCCTTTCTGCGTTGCAGGATGCGTTGGCAAAAGCCTATCGGAAACACATTGAAATCCCGGATGCATTGGTGCGTGTGGACATCAATGAAAGCACCGGGGATGTCAATGTATATCAGCAATATACGGTCGTAGAGACGGTAGAGGATGATGAGCTTGAAGTATCACTGGAAATGGCCAAGCGCCGCAATGCAGATCTGAACATCGGCGATCTTTATGAAGAGAAGGTAACGATCGATGATTTGGGCCGAGCAGCCGCGCTTTTGGCAAAAAATGTCATGAAGCAAAAAATCCGCGAGGCGGAAAAATTCTCTATTTATCAGGAATATATTGATAAACTCGATGAGATGGTCATCGGCCAAATAGAGTCGGTCGAAGAGAAATTCATCGTGGTCAACTTAGGAAAAACCTTAGCAATGATGCCGAAAGCTGCACAAATGCCCAATGAACGTTATGTTGAAGGACAGAAAATGCGGGTTGTCATCACCGAAGTGAACCGTGAGACCAAGGGTGCACAAGTTTTGGTTTCCCGTGCGGATGCAAAACTTGTCAAGCGCCTGTTTGAGCGTGAGGTACCGGAAATTTATCAGGGCATCGTTGAGATCAAGGCCATTGCCCGTGAACCGGGAGAACGCACTAAAATGGCTGTGGCATCGAAACGGGGCGATGTTGATCCGATCGGCGCATGTATCGGTCCGCGCGGACAGCGGGTTCAGGTCGTCATCGAAGAACTTAAAGGCGAAAAAATCGATATTTTTGAGTGGAGCGAAAATATTCCGGAGTTAATCAAAAACGCACTTTCCCCGGCACAGATCCTTGCGGTTTTTCCGACGGAGGAAAAACGCGGACTGATGGTCGTCGTCGAAGACAATCAACTGTCACTTGCGATCGGTAAAAAGGGGAAAAATGCCCGATTGGCTGTCCGTCTGACAGGATTGAAAATCGATATCAAGTCAAAAACGGATATCGAAGAAAAGGGAATCGACTGGCAGGGACGTTTCAGCGATTACCTTGAGGATCTGAAAACGAAGGAAGCAGAAAAACGTCAGAAAGCAGCGGATGAGGCTGCAGCGGCTGAAGCTGCCCGTTTAGCAGAAATCGCAGAAAAACAAGCAGAACAGGAAGCCATTCGATTTGCACAGAATGAAGCGATCCGTCTTGCGAAGGAAGCGGCAAAAGCTGCTGAAGCTGAAGCATCGGTCAAGGTCGTTGAGATCGTTGAAGTTGAACCGACTGTCGAAACTGCTGTTGTCGAGCCTGTTGTAACGCCGCAGACACCGGCTGTTGAAGCTGTTAAGAAAGAAGAAAAACCGGAAGTGAAGAAAGAACCGGAAAAACGAGTCAAGCGCGAAATCAAAGAGCGCAAAGATTATGTTTCCCGTTTCGAAAAGCTTGCTTCTGCGCCGAAACCTACGGAAAAGAAAAAAGAAGATTACCGAAAGAAGAAAGAAGAAACCGAAGCCCGGATCAATGTGGCTGAACTGCTGAAAACCAAGGATTATGAAATCAAACCGACTTATTCTGAGGAAGAGCTGGAAGAAATCCGTCGTTTGGAAGAAGAAGAAGCCAAGAAAACCTGGATCGAAGATGAAATCGATTTTGATGAATTTGATGAATATTACGATACGGAGTAAAAACCGGAGGTGGCTGGATGAAAAAGATACCTTTACGAAAATGCGTGGCTACCCAAGAGCAACTGCCTAAAAAGGAACTGCTGCGCATTGTCAAGACACCCGACGGTGAAGTCGTCATTGATTTGACCGGTCGTGCAAACGGTCGGGGTGCTTATTTGAAGAAAAGCCGTGAGGCCGTAGAGTCAGCTTTCAAGAAAGGGGCTTTACAGCGGGCACTCGAGTGTCCGATCCCGAACGAGATTTTTGAGCAGCTTCGAACCATGTTTCCGTTATGAGCACAGTCGAAGGGTATATCGGGATCGCAAAAAAGGCACGAAAAGTCGTTTCAGGCGCATCACTGATGGATTCCATCCGTCAAAAGAAAGTAGCACTGGTGTTGATTGCTGCAGATGCATCTGATCGAACCAGAAAACAGTTTACGGATAAATGTATCACCTATCAGATTCCTTGTCTGATTTGGGGAACCGTAGCCACGATATCTTCTGCGAGCGGCATGAATATGCGGGTCGCCATCGGAATCAGTGATCACGGATTAGCAAACAGTATCCGAGAATATTTGAAATGAGGTGAAAGTATGGGGAAAAAACCCACACAAAGAAAAAAACCGCAAGGTTCAGGCCAACGCGGAAGGGGCAGTTATCAACAGCCGTTTCAGCGGGCAAAGACCGAGCAAGTCAGTAAGATTACCTATACCGAAGGATTGAGTGTCGGTGAACTTGCGGAGTTACTTAAAAAGAATGCCAGTGAGATCATCAAGCTGTTGTTTATGCTTGGTAAAATGGTGACCATCAATACATCGATGGACGATGAACTTATTCAGCTGGTTTGTATGGAATACAATGTCGAGGCGAAAAAAGAAGAAATCATTGACGAGACCAGTCTGGAAGACATAAGCGTTGATGATCCTGCGGACTTGGAAGCCCGCCCGCCCATCGTCACGATCATGGGACATGTCGACCACGGCAAAACGACCCTTTTGGATACGATTCGAAAGACTAAAGTCGTAGCCGGAGAATTTGGCGGAATCACCCAGCACATCGGAGCTTATCAGGTTTCCGTCAATGGGAGAAAAGTTACCTTTTTAGACACTCCAGGACATGAAGCCTTCACAGCCATGCGTGCCCGAGGAGCCAAAGTGACCGATGTGGCGATCATTGTCGTTGCAGCGGATGACGGTGTTATGCCGCAGACACGCGAAGCAGTAGACCATGCCAAGGCGGCCAATGTACCTATCATCGTGGCAGTCAATAAAATGGACAAACCGTATATCAATCCGGATAAAATCATGAGTTCGATGGCTGACTTGGGTCTTATGCCCGAGGAATGGGGCGGAGACACGATCTTCTGTAAGATTTCTGCACTGACCGGAATGGGCGTTCAAGAATTGCTCGAAACGATCCTGATCGTTTCTGAGGTCTCTGAACTTAATGCCAATCCCAAGCGATTGGCTTCCGGCACCGTCGTTGAAGCACGCTTGGATAAAGGACGCGGACCGGTGACGACACTTCTGGTACAAAACGGTACGCTTCGTACCGGGGATGCGGTCGTTGTCGGTGCCTGTTTTGGCCGAGTACGTCGGATGACGGATGATCGCGGCAAGGAAATCAAGGAGGCTAAACCGGCAACTCCGGTCGAAATCATCGGTCTCAATGATGTACCTGTTGCAGGGGATATATTCAAAGTATTTGAAAATGAGCGACATGCACGGATGATTGCGGATAAACGCTCGCAAACGAAAATCGAGGCGGAAAGAAAAGTCAGCAGTGCACTCAGTCTGGATGACTTGTCCAATCAGATCAAAGCCGGACATGTTCAGGAGATTGCCGTGATCGTCAAAGCGGATGTTCAGGGAAGTGCTGAGGCTGTTAAGAGCTCCCTTGAAAAAATCGATGTTGAAACGGTTAAAGTCAATGTCATTCGTTCGACTGCCGGTGCAATCAGTGAGTCCGATATTATGCTGGCAAGTGCATCGAAAGCGATCATTATCGGTTTTAATGTGCGTCCGGATGCCAATATCCGCAAAAAAGCCCAGGAAGAAGGCGTTGATATCCGATTGCACAACATTATTTACAAAGCTGTCGAACAGATGGAAGCAGCCATGAAGGGGATGCTTGAACCGATTTTCGAAGAAGTCATCCTTGGTCAGGCGAATGTCCGTGCCATATTCAAAGTATCGAAAGTCGGCACGATCGCAGGCTGTATGGTGACTGACGGCAAGCTCGTCCGTGATTGTGAAGTACGACTGATCCGCCACGGTGTCGTGGTTTATACCGGTCGGTTAGCTTCGCTCAAGCGTTTCCAAAATGATGCTAAAGAAGTTACGGCCGGATTTGAGTGCGGTATCACGATCAAGAATTTTAATGACATCAAAGAAGGCGATATACTTGAAGCCTTTGGTGAAGTTGAAGTCGAGAGAGAGTAGGAGGTTATTTTATGACAATCAAACGTGAACGTTTGGAGCAGATCATTCTAAAAGAAGTATCTGAAATCATTCAGTTCAAAGTGAAAGACCCCAATATTTCGTTTGTTACGGTCACCGATGTGGAAGTCACAAGGGATTATTCGATTGCAAAGATTTACATCACCTTTTTTAACCGCGAGTTGGGCGACGAAATTCAGTTACAGGCGTTAAACAAAGCGAAAGGTTTTATCCGAAGTGAGTTGGGCTCTACGCTTACCTTACGGAAGGTTCCGGAACTGCTGTTTAAAGTCGATGATTCCTTGGATAAAGGCAATCGGATCGATGCACTGTTAAAAGACATGTAATAAAAACTGTACCTCATTTAATCAAGAGGTACAGTTTTTTTATCGAACCTGTGTCGGTATCCGCAACTTTGACAGAATGGTTCAATGAGTCTATGATCACGGAATCCGCTGCGGATATCATTGAGCAAAGGATTATCTAGTAAAACGGAAAATGAAGTATCAAATACATTCCCGAGGTTTATAACTCCCTGATGATCCAGACAGCAGGGAACAAGGGTGCCGTCACTCAATATACCCAGCATATCCCTTGTACCGTAACACGTACCTAACGCACTTCTGATCTGAGGATTGCTGGGCCATTCAAACGGTTCGTCTAGGGAAAAGAAAATTTGCGGAAATTGAGTTGAATATCTCTTTTTTTCAGAATTTAATTTATCAGTATCGATTCCAAAATAGGATAAACAATCGTTCATTATTTTAGTAAACACTTGTTTATTATAAATCCAGTAGCGCAACTGAATGATTATACCGTGTTTTGAAAGTTGAATGATATCTTCGTACAGCTGTATTGCTTTTACAGGATCATTAAGATATTCGATCGTCAGAAGCGACTGCAAAGAAACAGAAATCTGCCGAATGGAGCGGGCGTCTTTTAACACATCCATGTGCTGAGAAATCAGAGTACCGTTGGTGACTAACTGTACCTTAAGCCGGTTACTATGTGCAATTTCAAGAATTTCCCTGATTTGAGGATGCAAGAGCGGTTCTCCCTGTACATGAAGATAAATAAAGTCCGTATAAAAGCGGATTTGCTCGGAAATCATCTGAAACTGCGTTAATGACATAAATCGTTTCGGCCGGTTGTTTTTGGCACAGAAATCGCATGTCAGATTGCAGTAGTTTGTGATTTCGATGTAAATCCGCTTAAATTTCATGACTGATCCTCGTGGGATATCATAGCATAAATTATGAGTCAGCGTAAGACTCTGGCAAGAAATTCCTTTGTGCGTAAATTTTTCGGATCGGTAAACATTGCTGTGGGTGAGCCCTGTTCACAGACGACACCCTGATCCATAAAAATGACTACATCTGCTACATCCTTGGCAAAAGACATCTCATGGGTTACGATCAGCATAGTCAAACCCTCTATAGCCAATTGCTTAATAACTTCCAGCACTTCACCGACCATTTCGGGATCTAGGGCACTTGTCGGTTCGTCGAGCAGCAATATGCGGGGTTCCATACACAAAGCCCGCGCGATTGCAACCCGCTGTTTCTGACCGCCGGAAAGACTTTTTACCGACTGGTAAGCAAAGTCCAGCATGCCGACTTTTTCAAGATATTTCAAAGAGATGCTCTTGGCTTCAGCCTTTGAGCGTTTTAGTACTTCGGTCTGACCGATCATGCAGTTCTGCAAGGTATTCATATGAGAAAAAAGATTGAAAGACTGAAAGATCATGCCGACATGAGACCGATATGTATTGATATCAAAGTTGGATGTCATGATATTCTGACCGTCGACAATGATTTCACCGCCATCGGGCGTTTCAAGCAAATTCAGGCATCGCAGCAAAGTGCTTTTCCCTGATCCGGAAGATCCGATCAGACAGACGACCTGTTTTTCTTCGATCGTCAGATTAATGTCTTTAAGCACAAGATTGGACCCGAATGACTTGTTAAGATTTTTTATTTCAATCAGACTCATGCTTTTAACTCCTTACGCTTTAAAAATGGGAAATTTCCGGGCATCGATTGAGATGCGCCGCCAACTCCTTTGGGAGAATCAAGTTTCCGTTCGATGTATCGAAGGATTTGGGTCGTGGTGAATGTTAAAATCAAATAAATGAGGGCTGTGACCAGGAAGGTATCCCGGTATCGGAATACGATGCCGGCGACCGAGTTCGACTGAAAGAAAAGCTCGGTGACACTGATGACATTAAGCACGGATGTATCTTTGATATTGACCACAAACTCATTACCGATGGCCGGAAATGCATTTCGGATGGCTTGAGGCAGAATGATTTTGATCATGGATTGCCGATTGTTCATTCCTATTGAACGAGCTGCTTCATACTGACCGTCATCGATCGACTGAATGCCGGCACGAATGATTTCAGCCATATAAGCGCCGGTATTGACAGAGACGATAAATATACCGGCTTGAATTGGCGTCCACATCAGATACTGTCGCAGGCCGTGATACATAAATACCGCCTGAACCATCATCGGCGTGCCGCGGAACACTTCAATATATATGGTGGCAAGCACCCATAGCAATCGTTTTGTTATTTTTGAAATTAAGGAATCTTTAGGTGTAAATCGTATGTTGCGGATACTTGCAACAAACAAACCGATGATAAGACCGATGACTGTAGCGCTTAACGAGATGAGCAGTGTCGTTCGAGCTCCGGCCCAAAATAACGGAGCATAGCGCTGATATATGTATAAAGACCCGCCGAGCAAATCGGCGGGTATACCACTTCCCAGAAAGAACACTAGTTACCTTCCGGTTGACGGGCCAAAGCATCAGCCATCCACTCATTGCGGGTGTCATCGGAAATACCGGCAAGAATCGTGTTAATGGATGCAAGCAGGTCCGTATCGGATTTGCGTACGGCGACAGAAACGGTCGTGTCTTCAAAGGATGTTGCAAAACCGAGTCCCTCTTCAAAAGAGATGATCATCAGATTGCTGTTGGTAGCTACGATCGAAATCGCGACCGGACGTTCCGAAACCATGGCATCTGCATCCTTGGTGTTGACCGAGTTGACCAAAAGCGGAAACGAAGACAGCGGCGTCATATGTACAACGCCGGGGATCTGATCGATAATATCGTCATGAAACGTACTTAACTGAGCGATGACTTTGGCACCGCTGAAATCAGCTAGTTTCGTAGCATTGACAAAAGCTGAATCCTTGCGGACGATCAAGACCATGTCCGATGCATAATATGGCGTGGAGAAGCTGACGCTTTGACGTCGCTCGGCTGTATCGGTCATACCGGCAACGATCATATCGATTTCTTTGTTGTTTAAAGCCGGTTCCAAACCTTCCCAGGCAATTTTCTTAACGACCAACGTCTTATTCAATCCATCGGCAATAGCTTGGGCGATCGCAATGTCATACCCGTCGCAGTAAGCCACATCTCCCTGAATTTTGACGGCAGGTGACGTGCTTTCAATTTGTGTCCAGTTAAACGGGGCGTAGTTGCACTCCAAACCGACAATAATGGTGTTATCGTTGGCCGCCGGTGCACAGCCGGCCAATAGCAGAGTTAGTAAACTAATCGCAGTGATGATTTTTCTCATAAGTTCCTCCTTGAGTGAATATATAATAAAAAAGATCGTGCAACCACACGACCTTGGGATAACGAAGGTTTTGTAGCGCCACTTCAGTAACTGAAGGAGTGTTGCAGGTATTTCCTGTAACCCCACAAGCGGCCATGCCTTGCTCACTTGTTCGGCGGTGATTGCCTTTCACTGAGATCATTGCCCGCCGGCTCCTTCAGCTACTCATCTGCACCGCTACCTCTAATCTTTTTTATTCTCGTAGACTATACACTATCTGATAGATATTGTCAATGTCTATTCATCAAATTTATGCCACAAATCAACTTGCTTTTGATTGCTCAGCATGGTCATGAAGTTATCACGGGCCATCGGATAACGCTGATACATCGCCTGAAGCATTTGTTTGATTTCCTCACGCTGGGTATGTTTGTCCATCGGGCAGGTTGAAGTGACCACGGGCAGCTTTTCCTGATCGATCGCACATAGGATATCGTGCTCAAACACATACAGCAACGGGCGGATAAACGTGACTTCTTTGCGTGTAAGATACATTTTCGGACGAAATGTCGCGATCCGACCGCCATAAATCATATTGAGAAACAAAGTTTCTACGGCATCATCCCCATGATGAGCAAAGGCGATTTTATTGCAGCCGTGTCGTAGTGCTTCATCAATGACATGACCTTTTTTGAATTTTGAACACAAGGAACAGGGGAGCCGTCCATCCGGCGTTGCCTGAATCTTCAGAATACTGAATACATCCGTTTCGACTTGGATCAAAGGGATCTCTTGCGACTGACACCACTGAACGACCGGTGTCATATCCATACCTTCGAATCCTAAGCGCAAGTGAATGGCCAGGATGTCAAATTTCTTCTGACTAAGTTTTCTGTACAAGTGCAGACCATACAGTAAAACGATCGAGTCCTTACCGCCGGAAATTCCTACGGCAATCTTGTCGTTTTCATCGATCAGCTGAAAATCATGATCTGCTTTTCTGATACATCCCAATACTTTCCGCATAGGTTCCTCGTTTCTTTTGCTTTCACATTATAGCATGATTTGTTATAATTACTAAGAAATGCGGTGGAAAAATGGATGGAATTCTTTGTGTAAACAAACCGGCCGGCATGACCTCATTTGATGTTTGTGCACTGATTCGGCGGAAGTTTCAATGTAAGGTCGGCCACACGGGAACTCTTGACCCGATGGCAACCGGGGTAATGCTCATCGCCTTAGGCAAATCAACCAAGCTTGTTCAGTATTTGACGCATGCTCAAAAGACGTATCAGGCGACATGCCGGTTGGGATTAAAGACCAATACCGGAGACATTTGGGGTGAGGTCATTGAGCGCAAGCCGTTTAAGGAACTGAGGAAGGAAGACATCGAACCCGTCTTGGATTCGTTTGTCGGTAAAAGCATGCAGCTGCCGCCGATGGTATCCGCAATCAAGATCGACGGAAAAAAACTCTATGAGTACGCCCGAAAGTCACAAAAAGTGGATGTACCGTTGCGGGAAATAGAAGTACATTCAGTAAAACTCAATGGAATACGTGAAAATGAACTGGTGTTTACGATTTGTGTATCTGCCGGAACATACATCCGTACGATATGTGAAGATATCGGAATCCGCTTTGATACCGTGGCAACACTAAGCGGTCTAGAGCGCTTGGCCATTGGTGATTTTACGATCAACCAGTCGATGGAACTGGATGAACTGATGGCTGATAAAGATGTACGGTGGATCGATCCGCTGACAGCTTTAAAACATTACCGTCAGGTAACGGTCGACGATCCGACTTTGATAGTTCATGGTAAAAAGATTGACCTTCCGTATCAAGATGATAAAATATTGTTTGTGCTTAACAATAAACCATTTGCCTTTTATCGAAAAGAAGATGGTTTGTATCGCAGTGAGAGAGGGTTATGGTAATGGAGAAATACGTCGTTGATATCCATCATGTTCCGAAGATAGAAACGCGTTTGGCCGCCTGCATCGGTTATTTTGACGGAATTCACCTCGGACATCGTCAGTTGATTGATAAAACGATCGATGAGGCAAAAAAGCGTGGCCTGAAAAGTGCCATGATCACATTTCATCCGGATCCTTGGGTCGTCATCAAAAACATCAAAAAAGTTGAACACCTGACGACCATGAAAGACCGTATGGAAATCGTCGAGAAACTTGGAATCGATGTCTGGATCATTTTGAATTTTACGAAAGAGCTTTCAGAGTGCGATCCGAAGCAGTTTTTGGATGATATTCTTTGCACATTACCGATCGATGCGCTGATTTTCGGTTATGATTTCCGTTTCGGATTCCGCGGTCAGGGGGACGGTGCATTTTTGAAATTGCATGGTTCGCGCTGTTTTGATGCGATAGAGATCGAACAGATCAGCGATCAGGGGGAGAAAATCAGCAGTACAAGGATCAGTGAAGCAATCGTTTCCGGTGAAATGGAAACCGTCACCCGATTGCTTGACCGTCCTTTTTCACTGAGCGGTATCGTGGTCGGCGGAAGACATAAGGGAAGGGAAATCGGGTTTCCGACAGCGAACCTGGATTACCCGCAGGAATATATCCTTCCGAAAATCGGAGTATATATCGGGATCGCCGATGTCCCGCAGGGGACATTCAAAGCTATGATCAACATCGGCCATAATCCGACGTTCAATACACGCAACGAAGTTTCCATCGAAGCCTATCTGCTGGATTTCAATGACACACTTTACGGACAGAAGATGACGTTGCATTTTTTGCATCGGATCCGGGATGAAATGAAGTTTGAAAGCGTGCAGATGCTGATCGAACAGATGCTGTCGGATTATCAGATGACTCGTGATTATTTTGAAAACCATCAATCCGTTATCTGAAAGCATTCTTTGGAGTGATTTTGATTTGCATCGAACATAAAGAAAGCGTTTACAAGTTAAAACCTTGAATAATTTCATCATTTTCATGAATATTTTTGAAATAACACTTGATTTTCACTTTTTTGATTGTATAATAACCCTCATAGCAATGAAAAAGAGTAGTAACACTCCGCTCTTCAATCCAGCGACTTGTGAATTGGTGAAAGACAAGCTGAAGAAAGTGTGAACGTGCTTTGGAGCCGGACTATCGAAATTTGAGGTAGTTCCCGTAGATCGGCGTTAACGATTTGAGTGCATAGAGGATTTTCCTTTATGAATTAAGGTGGTACCGCGTAAACACGTCCTTATTTTTTGATAAGGGCGTTTTTTTATTGGAGGACAGCAATGATCGATTTCACAAAAATTTATGACTATATTCCGTTTATCGTCCAAGGTGTATTGATTACCGTGCAATTGGCGTTGGTCGGAGCGATTGGCGGATCGCTGCTTGGATTTATTTTCGGACTGACCAGCCGAAAGAAAAATATTTTCGGTTACACAGTCCGAGGGATCATTGATTTCTTTCGGGGAACTCCGATTGCCTTCCAGCTTGCGTTTTTTCACTTTGGAATGCCACAGCTGATCCGCGCAGTTTTTGGAATCAGTTTTGTTCCGACCGCCATGTTTTCTGCCAGCGTTATCTTTATTATCAACTCATCTTCATATCTTGCAGAAATCTTAAGGGCCGGCATCGAGTCGATCGATCGGGGTCAGATCGAAGCCGCAAAAGCCTTGGGAGTCAAATCTTCTGATTATATGATGCACATTATTATCCCTCAGGCAATCCGAAATGTACTGCCGGCCATAGTCAATGAGTTCATCACGCTGACCAAAGAAACGTCCATCGCATCGCTGATCGGTGTTTCAGAACTGATGAGACGGGCAACGATCATTACTGGAACGACCTTTCGATATTTCGAGCCTTTACTGATCGTCGGGATCACATACTACATTTTGAACAAAATGCTCTCAAATGCAGGAAGATATGTTGAGAAGAGGTTGAAGTATGATTAAAGTAGAACACTTATTCAAGCAGTTTGAAGATACAAAGGTGCTCAAGGACATCAATGTTGAATTTGAAGATGGTAAGACGTATGCCATCATCGGTTCATCCGGCAGCGGGAAAAGCACCTTACTGCGCTGTTTAAACGGATTGGAGAAGCCTACATCCGGAAATATCGTTATCGACGGAGTCGATATCGTACATAACGAGAAACTGCTGCCACAGTTACGCCAGAAAATCGGTATGGTATTTCAGTCGTTTAATTTGTTTGCCCATATGAATGCAACGGATAACATTACCTTTGCTCTAATGAAAGTCAAGAAGCTGTCGCTATCCGAAGCAAAGAAAATAGCGATGGAAAAACTGAGTGAAGTCGGCTGTTCTCATCGGGCAAATCATTATCCTCATCAGCTTTCCGGTGGTGAAAAGCAACGGGTAGCTATTGCCAGAGCGCTGGCTATGGAACCGACCGTGATGCTCTTTGATGAGCCGACCAGCGCACTGGATCCGGAAATGACAGTTGAAGTACTTAAGGTCATGCGAGGTCTTACACATTTGGGAATGACGATCATCGTTGTGACACATGAAATGAATTTTGCCAGGGAAGTATCGGATTTGATTATCTACATGGACAACGGAGAAATCGTCGAGATCAATCCGCCCAAAATATTCTTTGAACAGACACAAAGTGAACGCGCAAAGAAATTCTTAAACAACATGTTATAAAAGAAAGGAACTAAAAAACATGAAAAAAATCATTGCATTATTAATCGTTCTTCTTATTTTGGTCGGTTGTGCGCCGAAAGAAGAAAAGAAGCTCTTAAAAATTCTTACATCCAGCGGTTACCCTCCGTATGAAATGACCAAACCCGACGGCACATTGGAAGGTTTTGATATTGATTTTGGTGAAGCATTGGCCATTGAACTCGGATATGACGGTGTTGAATGGGTCGACATGGATTTTGGCGGTATCATTGCAGCCTTAAACAGTAACAGTGCCGATATGGCGATTGCCGGTATGTCTGCCGATCCGCAACGTGATTCGATATTCTCTGTTCCGTATTTGATCCGTGATGAGGAAAGTCCGTTCTTCGTTTTAACGAAGAAAGGCAACGGAATCGTGGATACACCGACACTGGCAAATAAAATCGTCGGTGTTCAGATCGGCACCATACAAGAAGGTGCAGTCAATCAGATGAAAGCCGAACTGAATCTGACGACCGATCCGCGCAATGACATCGGTCAGATGGTACAGGAAATCTTGGTCGGACGTATCGATTTTATTGTCGTCGAAGGATTGGTCGCCAAAGAATATGTGACACAGTTTTCTGAGCTGAACATGTTCTTGCTGCAGCATGAAGCCGCAACGTCCGTTCCGGGAGTCGTAGTGACATTACCGAAAAACAGCACACTGAAAGCTGCTGTGGATGCCGCGATCGCTAAACTGACGGCAGATGGTACTTTGGCAGCGTTGGAAGCCAAGTGGTTTGATGAATAATCGTGGATTCACTTTGAGGACATGTATGCTATAATGTCTTCAGGTGATACAATGGCAAATGAATATATCTTACTGAAACAGAACGGGTCAAAGCCTTTCGGACAGATTGCTTTGACCAAAGAAGCTTTTGAGATGATCACGCGGTTTACCATAGAGGATGATGAGGCTCTGATACTTGATCATACACCTTTAAAAAAACCGATCATCTGCAAAATCGGCCAAAACAAACTGAACATCAGCGTTGATGTCCGGGTGCGCTACGGGAAAAATGTCAATCAGATCGTTGAAACACTTCAGACGCGCATCGCCAATAACGTGTTCACGATGACAGATTACCGGTGTTCCCGAATCGATGTCAATGTCGTAGGTTTTGTGTTTAACACCCAGTGATGGGTGTTTTTCATTGTCTATACCCAAAATTGAGTTTTTATGCTAAAATTGTAACGTCTATTGGAGGAATTTTATGTCAAGTCGGCGCAAGCAGCGTGTAAATGCGATCATAGCCCTGTATCAGGTCTTTTTATTAAGTCGCGATATAGAAGATGTTTTTGACGATATGGAATATATACTTTCGGAAGGAGAACCCAAGTTTCTGCCTTTTTCAGATTTGGAAGAACCGATCAAAACGATGCTGATCGATGCCTATGAACATCGGTACATTGTAATCAATAAAATCAACGAGCACCTTTCTGACTGGGATTTTGTCCGACTTGGTGTTTTGGAACAGGCAATTCTGTTTTTGGCGGTCAGTGAAATGGTGTATGAAACCGCAGAGCGTGCAGTAATCATCAATGAAGCGGTCGATATGGCAAAGCAGTATTGTGACGATGACGCCTTTCGTCTGATCAACGGCGTTTTGGATAAGTTATGAGCCAATCCGTTTGGACGGTCACAGCCCTGGTCCGCTTTATCAAGAAGCATTTGGAAGCTGAATCATCGATTCAGTCTGTTGCCGTGCAAGGAGAGATCTCAAATTTTACCGCTCATCGCAGCGGACACTGGTATTTCACTTTAAAAGATCATCAATCAAGGTGCAGCTGCGTCATGTTTGCCCAAGCTGCCTCGAAGGTTTCAGTTTTACCTAAAGACGGCGACCAGGTCATCGTCGTAGGGGGAGTCTCCGTTTTTGAAGCCAGCGGACAGATGCAGCTGTATGTCAGCCGACTGATCCCGCAAGGTCTCGGAGCCCTTTATGCAAAACTGGAGGCATTGAAAAGGAAACTTTCTGAGGCAGGTTTTTTTGATGATTCCAATAAAAAACCGATTCCGGCTTTTCCTGAG
>DDYT01000029.1 GCA_002348095.1 Erysipelotrichaceae bacterium UBA2227
CCCAAGCCATTGATACCGCGAAAGCAGTTAAAGGAAAACCATCCGTGATCATATTGAATACGATCAAAGGAAAAGGTGCGTATTTCTGCGAAGGCCAGGCCGGATCTCATAACATGCCGGTAACGATGGAACAAGTGAACGAAGCGATTGAGAGGTTAGAAACAAAATGAAATTACACGATCGACAATTACGAGATATCTATGTAGATCTGCTCGTTGAAGCCGCAAAAAAACATCCGAATCTGGTCATCGTTGAAGCGGACTTAATGAAAGCTGCCAAGACTACCGGGTTTGCTGAAGTGTTTCCGGAAAGAACGATCAATGTCGGTGTAGCTGAGGCCAATATGATTGGTGTCGCTGCCGGCTTAAGCAATATGGGGAAACTGCCGTTTACTCATACATTCACACCGTTTGCGACGCGTCGCTGCTTTGACCAGGTCATGCTTTCGGTTGCTTATGCCCAGCTCAATGTCAAAATGGTCGGATCTGACCCGGGCATCATGGCCACACTCAACGGCGGAACTCACATGTCATTGGAAGATGTAGGTATCATGCGAACGATTCCGACGATGACGATTTTTGAGCCGGTCGATGGTGTACAGCTGGCCGGCATGTTTGATCAGATCATCGAACACTACGGACCGGTATACATTCGTCTTCTGCGCCAGGAATTCCCATCGATTTTTGAAGAAGGAACTCCGTTCACACTGGGTAAAGCAACAAAGATTCATGATGGTACCGATGTCAGCATCTTTGCCACAGGCATCATGGTCCATGAAGCACTCGAAGCAAGAAAAATGTTAGAACTGCAAGGCATATCTGCCAGCGTTGTCAATATTCATACAGTAAAACCGATCGACAGAGAAGCTATCATTGCGGAAGCTAAAAAAACCGGAGCTATCGTCACCGCCGAAAATCATAATATCATTAACGGATTGGGCAGTGCCGTTGCCGAAGTATTGGTCGAAGAATATCCGGTCGTTATGGAACGCATCGGAACCAAAGATCACTTCGGTGAAGTCGGCAAGAAAGATTTCTTAATGGAAAAATTCGGACTGAAAGCAAGTAATATCGTTGATGCGGTTGTTAAAGTATTAGAAAGAAAAGGCAAATAACATGAAAAAAATCTTTATCGGATCTGATAAATCCGGATTTGTTCTTAAAGAAGCTATCAAACAATTTTTACTTGACGTAACCTATGAAGTAGAGGATATCGGAACCACCGATGAAGCAGCGCCGCTTCCGTTTTTCGAAGTTGCTCAAAAAGGTGCACAGAAAATTCAGTCAAAAGAATATACACGAGGCATATTGATTTGCGGGACGGGTATGGGCATGTCCATCGTTGCCAATAAGCACGAAGGAGTCTTTGGGGCAGCGTGTGAATCGGTATATGCAGCCGAAAAATGCCGTGCCATCAATGATGCCAACATTCTTTGCATGGGCGGTTGGATCATTGCACCGATTATGGGGATAGAAATGACCAAAGCTTTTCTGATTACGGAGTTTACCCAAAATCTGGAAGAATGGAGGGCTAAAAACTTAGTTAAGGCAAAAGAAGCCGTTGCCAAAATTGAGAAAGAAAGCTTTCACCGTCAGTAAGAAGAGAATCTATGATTGAGATAGTGTCACTGCTGTCAATATTGATTGCGATCATTATTGGCATCATAAAAAATGTAAATGTGGGATTTATTGCGCTGGTATTCGCTTTCTTTTTGGGGACGCTGCTCGGCGGATTAAGTCCCAGTGCGATTATCGTATTCTGGCCGCTGAACCTATTCTTCACTACGGTAGGAATCACATTGTTCTTCAGTATTGCGAAAGTTAACGGAACGCTTGAAAATCTGTCGACCGCGATCATCTATCGCAGCCAAGGCAGTAAAATCAAAATCCAAATCATTTTTTTCTTGCTGGCCATGGGACTTGCATCCATCGGACCAGGAAATATCTCAGCCGCTGCATTACTGCTGCCAATAGGTCTTGCAATAGCATATCAATCCAACATGTCGTTACTGCTGATGAGCGTATTGATCATCCAGGGATCGATTGCCGGTGGTCTGTCACCGATTGCACCAAACGGCATCGTAGCCTTGGAACTTGCCCGAATCAACAATGTAGGAGATCTCGGATTATCCATCTATATCTTGAATATGATCAGTATCGTCATATTTTCATCCCTGTACTTTATCGCAATGAAGGGACATAAGATGAACGGTCAGAAAACGGAAGTATCCCCGCCATCCCCCTTTACGAAAGAGCAGAAAATCACCTTGTTCAGTATTTTGATTTTGATTATTTGGGTCATCGTCGGAAAAGTGCATGTAGGGTTCGCCGGATTTACGCTTGCGGTAGCTCTATTCTTTCTAAAGGCCGGAAAGCAGCAGCAGGCCATCGGTCAAGTCCCGTGGACGACTATCCTGCAGATTTGCGGAGCAGCGGTATTGATCGGTGTCGTCGGTGAACTCGGCGGCATTGGGATGCTGACAAAATTTCTGGCAGGCATCATGAATGAGTGGACGGCTGTCGGTATCATGTCGATTCTATCCGGAGCGATGGCAACCTTCGCTTCCGCTGTAGGCGTGGTCATGCCGACGCTGATACCTACTACGGTAAACTTATCTGAAAGTCTAAACTCCGCTGTAAGTCCCGGGGTACTGACGATTACCATCGCAGTAGCATCACATATGACCACCATGAGTCCCTTATCCGTTATGGGTGCTCTGGCTCTTGGAAGCATGCCCGCCGGAGTCGATGAGAAGAAACTATTCAGAAACATGTATATTGTCGCATTTGTTGCACTAGCCTTTGTATCCGTTTTTTTAGGACTTTTACATCAGCTGGGCATCATTCAATAATGGAGGAAATATGAGTACGAAAGAATATGTGTCGTCCTATGTACAAAGGGCGAAAGCTGCACAACAGCAAATCCAAAGCTACACCCAAGAGCAAATCGATGAGGTTTGCGTTGCTATTGGCTGGGAAGTATACAATGATCATAACATTGAGATTTTAGCAAAAATGGCGGTTGAAGAAACCAAAATGGGAAATGTCAGCGACAAGATAACCAAACATAAAAACAAAGTACTCGGTGTCTTAAAAGATGTTCGGCATGCCAAATCGGTGGGTTGCATTGAAGAGGATGAGGAAAAGAAAATCAGAAAATATGCCAAGCCGGTAGGAGTCGTCGGTGCCCTTACGCCGGTGACCAATCCGACTGCGACCCCGGCCAGCAACGGTATCACGATACTTAAAGGCCGTAATGCGGTCATATTTGCACCTCATCCGAAATCAAAAAAGGCGACGGCGATGGCAGTTCAATTTATGAGAGACGGACTGAGGAAAGTAAATGCTCCCGAAGATCTCATTCAGGTTATTGATGAACCATCCATCGAAGTGACAGAAGAACTGATGAAGCAAGTGGATGTAGTGCTTGCGACCGGTGGTTCAGCCATGGTCAAAGCTGCATATTCCTCAGGGAAGCCGGCATATGGTGTCGGACCGGGAAATTCTGTATCCATCGTAGCTGAGGATGCGGATGTTAAGGATGCCGCAACAAAGATTATGGGCAGCAAAGCTTTTGACAATGCAACCTCCTGTTCCAGTGAAAACTCCATCATCATCCATGAGTCCATTTACGATCAAATGATTGAGCAATTGATTTCACTGGGAGCATATTTAGTTTCTGATGGCATGCGCGAACGGTTATCAATGTACATGTGGCCAATCAACGATAAGGGTTATCGCTCCATCAATCCGAAAATTATTGCTCAATCTGCATTATCCATTGCCCAAGGTGCGATGTTACCTGTCAAGGATTATGTAAAAGTATTGCTGGTGGAAGGAAGGGATGATATTGAATCCGACTTTTTCTCACAAGAAAAACTCTCACCGGTCCTTACCGTTTTTAAGTTCTCAACCTTTGAAGAAGGATACCGCATTTTAGAAAGACTGACGGACAATTACGGCACCGGACATTCCTGCGGAATTCATACGTTCAATGATGAATATGTGAAGTATATCGGTTCAAACATCCGTAGCAGCCGGGTGCTTGTCAATCAGGCTCAGGCTGCCGGCAACGGCGGAGCATTCTTCAACGGAATGCCATCGACCGTATCACTTGGCTGTGGCAGTTGGGGAGGTAATATTACTTCAGAGAACATCACATACAAACATTTTATCAATACGACATGGGTATCTGAGTTCTTTACTCCCAAACGTCCGAGTGACGAGGAGATTTTTGGCGAATACTTTGCCAGTGGAATGAAGGATCGCTGATGAAACTTTATGAATATCAAGTCAAAGATTTGTTCAGGGATGCGGGCATAGCAATCCCGAAAAGCACGCTGATTCATCATGCCGATCAGGCATTCCAAGCCTTTTCGCTTATTGGTTTTCCCTGTGTCATCAAGTCACAAGTGTTAAGTGGCGGCCGCGGCAAAGCCGGGTTGATTCAATTTGTCAAAGATGAAGCCAAAGGAATGGAAGAAGTCAGACGCCTATTCTCATTACCGCAAAAAATCCCTGCGTTGCTTATCGAAGAAGCGGTTGATATCGCCCAAGAAGTCTATGCTTCGTTCACCGTCGATCCGGTTAGCGGATCAGCATTGTCGATCGTCAGTGCGACCGGCGGAGTAGATATCGAAACATTGGCAATTGAACAGCCACATAAAATCCTTCAGACAAAAATAGATATGAACTTAGGCTTACAAGTGTATCAGTCCAGCCACATTGCATATGAGTGTGGATTTGAAACTGATACAGCTAAAAAGTTCACCCAACTACTTCTAAAGCTGTATCAACTTTTTGTCAAGTATGATTGTGAACTTCTGGAGATCAATCCGCTTTTCATTACCAAATCCAATGAACTGGTTGCCGGAGACGGCAAGTGTGCGATCGATGATAATTCGATGTTTCGACATGAGGATATTTCTCTGCCGCATACAGACATTCAAAATGAGGCGGAGCGTTTGGCTGCCGAAGAAGGGATTCCGTTCATCCAATTTGATGGTGACATCAGCTTGATGTGTGCAGGTGCCGGGCTGACGACGACCGTATATGATTTGGTTCATTATGAAGGCGGAACGATTGCTAACTATCTGGAATTTGGTGGGCCTCACTATAAAAAAGCGATGAAAGCAATGGAAATCTGCTTGAGGGTTCCTTCGAAAGTCATTCTGATCGTGACTTTTGGTACGATTGCCCGGGCAGATGTTATGGCTCAAGGTATCGTCGAAGCAATCGGCAAGTTAAAACCGGATCGGCCGATCGTTACATGTATCCGAGGAACCAATGAAGCCGAAGCCGTCGAAACCTTGCGAAAAGCCGGATTGAACCCGCTTTTTGACACGGAGGAGGCGGTTCGTCTGGCGGTAACCTTAGCGAAGGAGATAAGGGTATGAGTATATTCATCGACAGGAACACACGTGTATTAGTACAGGGAATTACCGGTTCAGAAGGAAGTTTCTGGACTAAGCATATGATAGATTTAGGTACACAGGTCGTTTGCGGGGTAACCCCTTTTAAAGAAGGGCAATCCGTTCACGGGCTTCCCGTGTATCATTCGGTTGAACGGGCACTGCGTTATCATCAGGCAGATGCTTCCATGATTTTCGTTCCGCCGAAACTGACCAAAGATGCGGTCTTTGAAGCTCTGTCTAATGGGATCAAAAAGATCGTCACGATGGCAGATGGCATTCCGCTTTTTGACATGGTAGCCATTCGCCATGAGGCACTTAAGCATAAGGCATTGGTCATCGGCGGAAATACATCCGGTGTCATTTCACCGGAAGAAGCCATGATGGGCAGTTTTCCTTATTGGATCGAACGCGTGTATAAAAAGGGAAATATCGGAGTAATGACGCGCAGCGGATCGCTGACCAATGAAGTGACCGCCATGATCGTTCGTCAGGGATACGGTGTCTCCACCCTCATCGGTGTCGGAGGTGACCCGGTTCCGGCGACCCGCTTTGCCGAAATGCTTCCCTATTACCAACAGGATGTGCAAACCGAAGCGGTAGTTATCATTGGCGAACTTGGCGGAACGATGGAAGAAGAAGTGGCAGAAGCCATGGAAAAAGGTATATTTACTAAGCCGCTCGTGGCCTTCTTGGGAGGAAGAACCGCACCGAGAGGTCAGAAAATGGGACATGCCGGAGCTATCATTACCGGTGGGAAAGGTGCGGTTGAAGATAAAATTGAAGCACTGACACGGGCGGGTGCATTAGTTGCGGATCGACCTAGTAAAGTAGGTTTTTTGTTAGAAAAATTGAATGTCTCAAAAGATAGTTGAAACAGGATGCCTTTTGCATCCTGTTTAACCTTCTGATATAGTAAAGAAGAATCGAATATCTTTATAAAAGGGGAGAGCAATCATGAAAAAAACACAATTTTCGGCAAAACTGGCCTATGGCGCAGCAGACATTTACGGAGGCGGCTCCTTTCTTATTATCAGTATTCTTTACTTGGTGTTTCTGACCGACATTGTCGGAATGAATCCTGCTCTGGCAGGTTCAATTCCGATGATCGGAAAAATCTGGGATGCGATCACCGATCCGATCATGGGCAATATTGTTGATCGCACTCAATCGAAATACGGAGCAAAACGATTCTACTTGCTGATTGGCAGTTTTGTCGGCGCAATTACTTTCTCCACGATGTGGATTTCCATATCTGCATCAGCCAATACCTTGTATTTTTTCTATCTTCTGATGTATATACTGTTTTCAACCGGATTCACAATCGTAATGGTCCCATACAACGCTCTTTTACCGGATATGGTATCTGACTATACCCAAAGAAGTGCATTTACCATGTATCGCATGATTTTCTCTGCCTTGGCCGCAATTCTCGCCGGATTGGTTCCCAATATGATTGTCAATAATTTCGGGTCTACACCGGCTCAAGGTTTTTTAATCATGGGAATCATTTTCGGAGTTATCTTCTTCTTATCGATTTTCTTCACATTTGCGAAGACTTGGGAAGCAACATTGCCCATTGTCAAAACACCACTAAAAGAGTCCTTCCGTGAATCATTCAGTGTATTCAGAAACCGTTCTTTCCGCTTGTATCTCGGAGTTTTCTTGTTTGGCCAAGGATCCTCGGATTTCGTTACAACGCTGATTATATATTTTTTGGCGGTGGTACTGAGGCAGTCTTCGCAATACACGTTCATCATGTCCGGAGTTCTTATCTCGCAGCTGTTAGCCATGTTTTTGTATCAGATCATATTAAAGAAAACTTCGAAGAAATTCCCGATATATTTGGGCTTCCCGATTCGAATGATCGCAACGTTCTCGATGATCTTTTTTGCCTATGATCAGGCTCCCATACTGCCGATCTTTATCGCATCCTTTATTTCCGGATTGGGAACTGCAGCTTCATCGGTTACATCTTATGCGATATTGACCGATCTGACCGATGTGGATTATCTTATTACGACCAAACGACGTCCGGGGATTTATTCCGGAATGGCCACCTTTAATCGTAAGATTGCCAACGGTTTGGCTATCTGGCTCATAGGGCTTTTGCTGGCATTTTTTCAATATGACGCCACAGCTTCAGTGCCCAACAGCGTGACCGTCGAAGGAATAAAATTCATGTTCATTTTCTTGCCGCTCATCTTCATGACTGCGACACTTTACTTTACCTATAGGTTTCCGATTGATAAGGTTCGGTATGAGTACATTCAAAAGGAAATCCGTCGCCGAACCGGAGAACTGAACGAGAAAGCAACGGATGAAGAAATCAAAGTTTGTGAAATGGTGACCGGTGTACCTTATCATAACTTGTGGAAAGCAGAAAATGCCCGATGAATGACGTCACAAAGTTGTTTGACCATGAAGGATTCATCACAGTATCGACTGGTCATGCCATCTATACGATGAATCGGGGAACGTTCAAAACAAAGGACCGTGTCATGGAGAAAAAAGTGCTAAAGCATGTTTCCTCCGTGGATAACTGCTATACATTCAGATATGAGGATATTGAAGTCATTATGATCGTAAACGTTGAGAACGATCAGATAACATGTACATTTGACTGTCCGCCGCAAATCAATCGGTTATGGATTCAGATTCCTTCGACCGTTGATGAAGGAATCTATGGATGCGGGGAGCAGTTCACGCATCTTAACTTGAAGGGAAAGAAAGTTCCGATTTGGGTTTCTGAACATCATTCATTAAATAAATTACTGAAAAAGGCTATCCGAACAAAGCTTCTTGGCGTGAATAATGACTATATCAGTAACTATAAATATCATCAGACCTACATTGCCCAACCGACTTTCGTTAGCAGCAAGGCATTGTTGGTACATGCAGATACCACCTCTTATTGTGAGTTCGATTTTTCCGAAAGCAATCTTACGACTCTGTATTTTCGATCTGTACCAGACTCAATACTGTTATATCAAGGTAAAAATATATCGGATTGCCTGAGCTTTCTGTCCGAAAAAATCGGCAAACACCCCAGACTGCCGCAATGGGTATCAACAGGAGCTATTGTGGCAAGTCAAGGCGGATGGCAAAAAGCATTTGACTTAGTTGAGAAAGTTCAGAATCATGGCGGAAGGATAAGTGCTGTTTGGTCCCAAGATTGGTCAGGCCAACTGATTACGAAGTTTGGGACACAGGTCTATTGGAACTGGCAGGTAGATGAACAGCTCTATAATGATGCCAGAGAAAAAATCGAACTTCTTCGCCTGAAAGGAGTCCGTTTTCTCGGTTATATCAATACTTTTCTCAAAGAAGATACCTTTTTGTATAATGAAGCAAAGAAGAAGAAATTTCTTGTAATGACAAAAGATCATGTTCCTTATCTGATAAAATCGACCACCTTTCAGGCCGGTATCGTTGACCTGACGAACCCGGAAGCTTTTAACTGGTACAAAAAAGTCATTCAGCATGAAATGATTGATTTGGGACTAAGCGGCTGGATGGCTGACTTTGGTGAATACCTGCCTACCGACGCCGTGATTTCAGATCCCCGAAGTGCTGAATATTTGCATAACCTTTGGCCGGATTTGTGGGCGAGGTGCAACTATGAAGCCGTTTGTGAACGAGGTAAAGAAAACGAAATATTTATTTTCAATCGTGCCGGATTTACGCAGACGCATCGTTATACACATTCAATGTGGGCAGGGGATCAGCATGTTGATTTCTCTAAAGAGTATGGTTTGCCTTCTGCTATTGTAGCGATGCTATCACTATCCATGATTGGAAAAGGTGTTTCTCATAGTGATATCGGTGGATATACAACGATATTTCATATGAAACGTAATGAAGAGTTGTTTATGCGCTGGAGTGAAATGAACGTATTCTCTCCGGTGTTTCGTACACATGAAGGCAATCGGCCACAAAGCAATGTTCAAGCGGATACCAATGAGAATGTATTGAATCATTTCGGCCGAATGTCCTCCTTATTTGCGCAGCTCGAACCTTATCATCAATATGTTCTGGAAGAGTATCATCAAAAAGGAATGCCGCTAATCCGTCCTATGGTCATGATGTCAGAGGATAAAGCAGCCGCTGATCTTCAGTATCAGTACATGTATGGAGACAGCTTACTTATTGCTCCCATCATTGAGGAAAAAGCAACATCCGTTAAGGTGTGGCTGCCAGAAGGGGCATGGACACACCTGTTTACAAAAAACATGATTTCAGGCGGATGGCATCTCATACATGCCCCCATCGGTCAACCCGCAGTGTTTGTAAAAAATGATACGGCTTGGACCGAATTTTTGATAAAACTTAGTGTATAATAGGTGCATTAGATGAAACAAGGATGCATCCTGCGGAAGGTGGGAAAGTAAACATGATATTTTCTATAAATCAGAGAAAACTTATGGGACTGCTTTTAACTGAGGGGCCACTTTCACGTAAAGTTCTTGCTGAGAAGATGAAACTTACCACAGCAGCTATCACTGTAATGACACAATCATTGATTGAAGAAGGATTAATCGTGGAACTCGGCGAAATTGACAGTGGCAAAGTCGGCAGAAAAGAGACGCTCATCGATTTAAGTGATGCAAAGTATGTATCTGTAGGAATGGATATTCGAGTTAATCTCATAAATGTCAGTATTACCGACATAAAGGGCAGATTGCTCGAATGCCAGAAACTGCCAACCATTGAAGAAGCCATCGGGTTCTTGCAGTTTACCTTACCTAAATACCAATATTTTCATGAGATTGCTGTTTTATGCCGTGGATATCAAGGACTCGAAGTATATGATCAAACGGTAAAAAAAGTCGAAAAACTCATGAGTGAAGTTCAGTTACCTTACAGAATTTTGCATAATGTGGCTGCATTAGCCATTCTACACAAATTTTACTATCCTAACGATTCCAATTTCTTGTTGGTAAAATATGGCCCTGGCGTTGGAAGTGCGATCATGACTAACGGAGTCCTGCTAAGCAACGATCGCAGCCGAAGTTCTGAATTCGGACACATGGTTGTTGATCCACTTGAGGCACATACACTGGAAGAATTGATTTCTTATTCCACCGTGGCCGAAGGTATCGAGGATTCCCAGGTCGTTGAGTATTTGGTAGATTCCAAAGCAACTTTGGATTACATCATGACAAAAATGGCTTTTTGCATCGTGAATTCGCATGTCCTACTTGGGCTGGATAAAATCATTGTCGCCGGAAGCATCTTTGTTTATGATGAAGTATTTCAAGTGTTGAAAGACAAGATTCAGAAGTATTCACGTTTTATTTCAAGTGAAGATTTAGTTCGTATTGATGAATACGAAGAGAAAGAGAAAAAGATAGGATCGATTGTTGCATTATATCTGCATTTTTTAGATTACTGATAAATACAAAACTCAGTTCAAACATTTGCACATTCAACACAGATACCGCTTTTTTCCATTGTGCGTTTTGATTCTCGGTATGAAAGATTTATTTTGTTGTCCTGCTTTGATTTTGAGAAATCAGGAGAAAGCAAGCAAAATATAAGCATACATCCCTTCGCAAGTGTTTCAATGGGTGCCACACGCATAATTGAGATGATTGGCATCGTATATTGATTTTGACACTTTAGGAGGTTATACTGAAGTTATCAATCCGGAGGTACTCCATGAAATACCAAGACTCAGCCGAAATGTATATAAAGACCATCTACCAGTTACAGCAGGAGCACGGTCATGTTCATATCACCGATATCGCAAAAGCACTGAAAGTAACAAAGCCCAGCGCAACCAAGGCGGCTGATGTATTAAAGAGCCGCGGATTGATTGAGAAAGAAGGGTATGGACCGGTCTTGTTGACGCAGGAAGGTGTCCTGTTGGCGGAGAAGATCATGATTCGTCACAATATTATCGCAATGTACCTGGAAAAAGTACTGAATCTGGATGCGGATGAGGTCGAAGAAAATGCCTGCCGGATGGAACACGTCGTGACCGAACATATGATTGAGGCCATGGCAAAAGCTGTGAAGTAGATTAGTTATTTTAAAAAAAGCAAGCGAGAGCAATCTCGCTTTACTATTTCACCCGAATGGAGTTTGTTTTACTTATAACCTCATTGTTCGCACTGACAATCCCGATGTGAACCGTACTTCCGGCGGGTATCGTATCACTTGAGGCCAACAGAACGGTTGAGCTGATATATTGTGTTTCAATGATCGAACTACCGACCATGATTTTACTGTACTTCGTGAAATTGGTTCCGGTAACAATCACCTTTTCATTGAAGACACTGGCTTGTTTGACTTCCTGAACTCTAAAACCTATCTGAAGGTTGGATGGCTGATAGGAACCCATTTGGCTGTACGCATATTTCTTGCCATACAGCAAATCATATTGCAGTAGATGCAAAATCGTTTCGTAATTAAGGTTCTGTGATTCAAACTGATGGATCTGTGTAAACAATCCCTCATGAATCTTTAACTGACCGAAAATCCAAGCCCCCAACTGATACGTCTCCACATTTCGATTGATTTTCTCTAAACCGATGTTATCCCAAATGACATAGTCTGTCGTGTTGCGGTTGCCTTCGATGAAATCATCAAATGCCAAGCCTGGCAAGTGATCCCCAAAAAACACGATCACTGTCGGTTCACCGGTTTGTTGGACCTTATCAATGATCATCGGAATAATCGCATCGGACTCATGAATCTGACTCAGATAGTACTCCAGCTGATTCTCGTCGGTTTTATTGACCATACCAAACACATGAAACGGATAATCCGGATTTTCGATGCGCGGATAATCACCGTGCGACTGAACGGCAATCGCATACACCAAGTCCGGCTCATCTGTCTGATTCATTGCATCCATGATTTCATCCACCAAAACAAAATCCTTAGCCCAACCCAGTTCATTAAACTCTACGTTGCGCATAGTTTCCAATGTGCTGAACGCATCGAATCCCAGATGCGCAAATACTTTATTTCGTCCATAAAAGTTTCCGCTGTTATTATGTAAAATCGAAGCCCGATATCCCAGTTTCTTTAGGTTATACGCCATGCTTTCCGCGGTCTGTTCCAACAAGATCCCTTTATACGGATATTCACCGGTACCGAAGTAGTCCAGACTCATGCCGGTGATCACCTCAAATTCCGTGTTTGCGGTTCCGCCGCCCAACGTCGGAACCGACAATAATCCGGATGAATACTGTTGTTTCAAAGCAGTGAAATTAGGGATCGGATTGGCCGAGAAACTGACCCCCGAAATCCGGTTAACATCGAAAAAAGACTCCAACTGAACAAAAATTATATTGGCTTTGACGGCATCATGACTGTCCCTCATCAGATGTTTTACAATGCTCTTAATGGCGGCTTCTGTATAGACTTCCGGTTCCTTGATGCCCTTGTTTAAAAGACTGTTGACAAAGCTGTACACGAAACCATACTGATCATAGATTTCGACCAAGTTGCCATTGGTCGAATAAAAGGCTCGAACAGACGATGAAACATTCGGTATTCCATAGAGCAAAAGTAAGGCAGCTATAACCGTAACAAAGGCTTTTCGTGGGGCAACTTTGATTTTCACTGACTTCCGCCATGCTTTGATTATGACTGTCAGACAGATTGCGACGGCACATACAATCAGACCGATTTGGATCGGTGAGAGATAAATCGTAATGATATTGAACAGACTGGTGATCAGTAAGAAATCATCAGAAGACAACGGTGTACGGCGATAGAACTGGATGATGAAATTACAAACTCCCAATACAAACCAAGAAAATGCAAAAATGCCGAATGCAAAGTGTTTTCGTTTAAAGAAAAGCGAAATCGACAATGTCGAAAAAATGATAAGCAGATTGTATAGAAATACCATCGGTTTTGACAGTGCAAACGCAAAAACACCCGTCAGCGACTGACGGTGCAGTAGTTCGAGAATGACCCCCAAAATCAGCGAACTTACCCCGATTCGCATAATGGTCAATCCTTTATGTGAGACAGACATTGTGTCTGTCCGAATGTATTTCTTACTGCGGACAAACATGATTCACACCTCGATCAAATACGCATCTATTATAGCACTTTACGATAAAAATGCCCAAACTTTAGAACAAGATGCCTGGTTTTTGAAACAACTGACATCTTGAAAAAATGGGCATATCATCACAGTATGATTTCTAAGTGTTTTATAATGATAAAAAGGCAGGAAAAACTATGAGCAAAATCATCCCTCACCTATGGTACGACACTCAAGCGATACAAGCCGCCAACTTTTATGTGAGCTTGTTTGAGAATTCAAAAATTGATGGCGTTACCGTAATCAAAGATACACCTTCAGGCGATTGCGACTTTGTATATTTCACTTTGGCCGGCCAAGCGTTCTCAGCCATCAGTGCCGGACCCTATTTCAAACTCAACCCCTCCATTTCCCTGACCGTAGCGTTTGACAACGAGAAAGAACTGCGGAACATCTGGGATAAACTGAGCGAAGGCGGTCAACCGCTGATGCCCTTGGACGCATATCCGTTTTGTCCGCTCTACGGATGGATTCAGGACCGATTCGGACTGTCCTGGCAACTGATGCTTTTGCGGCCCGGCGATATAACTCAAAAAATCACGATCAGCTTTTTGTTCAGTCAGTCACACAACGGCCAAAGTGAAGAGGCTGCAAGATACTACATGGACACCTTTACGCATAGCGAAATGCATATGATTCAGTACTATCAGCCCGGCGAGGTCAAAGCCAAACAAGCCAAGGTAAAATACCTCAATTTTAATATTAACGGACAACAGTTTTCGGCGATGGATCATGGATATGAGGCTGATTTTGATTTTAACGAAGCTTTCTCACTGATGGTATTATGCAAAGATCAGGCAGAAATCGATTACTTCTGGGAGAAACTGTCCCATGTTCCGGAAGCTGAGCAATGCGGCTGGTGCAAAGACCGCTTTGGCGTGTCTTGGCAAGTCGTTTCCGACGATTGGGATCATGTACTTTTTCATGGCAGTGAAGATGAGAAGAAGCGAGTGACCGATGCGTTTTTAGAAATGAAAAAATTCGATTTGGCTCAACTGGAAAGAGCAAGAAGAGGTGAGTGATATGACGAGAAAACAGGTAGAAGTAAAGACTTTGGTAAGGGCACCGCTGAAACACGTTTGGACGTGCTGGGTCACACCGAAGCATGTTATCGGATGGAACTTTGCGTCCGATGACTGGCACACACCCAAAGCAAACAACGAACTGCGCGTCGGCGGACGGTTTGTATATACCATGGCGGCGAAAGACGGAAGTTTCTCCTTTGATTTCAGCGGTACATTTATTGAAATTACAGAGCACAAAAAAATCATCACCCGACTGGATGATGATCGCATGGTGGTAGTGGAATTTGAGGATTTGGGACGTGAGGTATCCGTTGTGGAAACCTTTGAAATCGAAGATGAAAACAGTGAAGAACTGCAACGCCAGGGATGGCAGGCTATTCTTGACAACTTCAAAAAATATTCAGAGAGCATCCGGTAAGGGACGCTCTTTTTTAACCGATCAGGGATTTCAACTGCTCCGCAATCATCAGTGCGGCCCGCTTGGGACTCAAGCGGTTCATAAAGTTAAGCATCTTTGAGTCACTGCCCGCATACACATGATAGAGATTGTTTTCAATGGCATTGACAATGATGTCGGCAGCTTCCTGCGGTGTCAGTACCTTAATTTTCGAGGTATCCGGTGGAGTGGTGAATTTCGTTTCTACTCCGGAATTCTTCGTTATTTCCGTAGAAACCCCTCCCGGAAACACCACCGAAACACCGATGTTGGTATCCATCAGTTCTGATTTCAACCCTTCGGTCAGAAGCTTGACCGCGGCTTTGGACGCTCCGTAAATCGTCTGTCCCGGGACCGGTACAAAACCGCCCATGCTGGAGACATTGAGGATATGCGCTTCCGGTCGGGTCAGCAGATGAGGTATAAAGGCTTTGCACATGTATAATGTTCCATAAAAATTGACATTAAATACACGTTCGATCCGATCGTAGTCCAGTTCACTCACTTTGACAAATGGCTGAATGATACCGGCAATATTGACGATGCCATCCACAAACCCAAACTGCTCCGTGGCATATTGCGGAATCTTTTCGACTTCTTCCCGCTTACTGATATTTGCCGTATAGAGTTTCAGATGATCCTGGAAGTTCACCGCAAGATCCAGAGTGTCTCGTAAGGCCATCGGATTGAGATCGACCGCAACGACTTTCGCACCTTTTTCCAATAATGTCAAAACGACGGCCCGACCGATTCCGTTTCCGCCTCCGGTAACAACAAAAACTTTTTCATTGATCTGCATAATTCGCCTCCTTATTTCTTTTTTGTATCATTTGTTCATATCGTACCATGACTCACAAGTGCGGGCAAACTCAATGCACTCTCAGATCGAAACTTTGTAAAGTAGCGGTTGAAAAGTCAGTCCCATCTTCGATACAATAGAACCACCGGACACAGGAGGATATTATGCCATTCAACATCACGGACCCCAACGGCCGTCCCATCGGAATTATTGTCAAACGCTATACCCTTGAAGATCCCAATGCAATGATCTTTATGGTAGGACTGACCAAACAGCGATACGGAGCTTTGGATATTGACAATGACAGAATACGATCGAATATCGCATTTTCCTTAGATTGTCAGACCATGTTTGGATCGATTAAAGAAGAGAAATTCGATCAGGCACTTCGGGAAATCTGGCGCAATGAGTACAGTCATTTGGGATATTATAAAGAAGACTTCTTGATCCGGCGGCTGATGCTTAATCGCAGTGTGCCGATGGATCAGTATTTACGGCTCGAAGGATTTGATTTCGAGGGATATGTATTGTTGGACGGCAGAAATCTGACATTTTCCAGCGATTACTCAATCGTAATGAACTGGGAGGATACATATATCCAGCCCATCCAGTGCCGCCAGTACGGATTTCCGCTTCATGCTAAGATCACCGATATTCCCATCGTGGGTTTTGAGAATATCCCACTGTCCGGTGCCTGGGATCATGTTCATCAGACAAAATTATCTGCAATATCGGGAAATGTTGAGATGAAACTGAATATTCCGATGGTATGTCATCTGAAGAAAGATACAGCTATTCAAATCTACTTTGCAAAAGAAAAAATCGCCGGTATTTACGGCGATGGCATCTTCTATTCAGCGTTAATGTGATTACATCCTCGCTCCGCACTTCTTACAGTACGCAGCATCTTCATCGTTGAGCTCAGAGCAACTGCGACAGCGGACTTTTACGACTTCCTTAGCAGAAGATAAATGGTCTTTCAGATTGGTTGCTTCCAAAGCATCATTCAGCATACCGCCGGCCTGACGGGAAAAAGGCTTCAAGTCTTCGCGTGCCTGCTCGGGATCCAAAACCATCCCGGAACCCGCTTTACCATGAGCACCGACTGTGGAAATCAAGGTTCCCGCAAACAACAGGATAAATCCAATGATTGCCGGTCCCATCGGATTGGAATCATGTAAACTCCACGGATCCGCAAAAGCAAAGGTCACAAATACAGAGAAAAATAGAACTAATCCAATACCCATCATAATGCGTCCGACGTAGAAAAGCGTCTTGCGACCACTGGAAATCTGACTGCCCGTTGATTGTTTTTCTTTCATATTATTACCCCCAAAGGATAGATATATTTTATCATGATATGAATGATTGTAAATGCTTGTTCAAGTAAAGATGAGTAGATTGTAATCCTGGGTATCGACATTTAGGCGTCTTTTCACAAATCCGTCACGCAATTTCAAAATATCATGATATACTGAAATTGACCGATCCATGGAGGAATACGATGAAAAGAAAGAACTTGATGGGTATCGTCGGTGCCGTCTTGGGGGCTTTGGTTGGCTTTTTCATCGGGGGGATCATAGGCATATACATCGGCAGCAGTTTTTTGAGCAAGGTAACGATGTTTGGCAGCACCGGCTATGAGCTAGGTGCAAACATAGGGATCTTGATCGGACTGATCGTTTTTGTGCCTATCGGAGTCATTTTAGGAAAAAAATCAGTGAATGAGTAAAAAAGCCTGCGCAAGCAGGTTTTGACTATAATAATGAGCAATTGTGTTTGAAGTACGAGTGGAGGAGATAGAGATGAACGAAATAACAGTAACTGCCGAACAGCTGAAAAGATTATGTCATGAGATATTCTATCATTTGGGATTGAGTGAACAAGACAGTACAACCGTGACCGATGTCATGGTCATGGCCGATTTGATGGGAATCGACTCGCATGGCATCCGTCGCCTTTCGATGATTGACCAGCACATTCAACGGAGATATATCGACGTGAAAGCTCATCCGAATATCTTGTTTGAAACTCCGGTATCTGCACTTGTTGATGGGAGTCGCAGCGCAGGGCAAGTTGTATCCGTATTTGCGATGCAACAGGCAATTGATAAGGCAACAAAGACCGGTGTCGGACTAGTCACTGTCCGAAACTCCAATCATTACGGGATTGCCGGATATTACTCAAGAATGGCAAGTGATCAAGGTCTGATCGGAGTATCGATGACCAACTCACTTGCAGCGGTCGTGCCAACGCTTGGTTCTGAGCCCATGTTGGGCACCAACCCGATCGCATTCAGTATTCCGTCAGAAAACGGCGGATTCCATTTAGACATGGCTACTTCCGTCGTGTCGGTGGGGAAAATCGAACTCCATCAGCAAGCCCAACAGCCGATCCCATGGGGATGGGGATTAAACAAGGATGGCGAAAATGAAACCGATCCGCTGAAAGTACTAAAAGCCATATTTGACGGTCAGTCCGGATTGCATCCGTTAGGCGGATATGGGGAAGTGCATGGCGGACACAAGGGATACGGTTTGTCCATGGTCGTCGAAATACTTTCGGCCATTTGCTCATCCGGAAGGACATCCAATCATATCGAAGAACAGGGGGTCTCCGGAGTCAGTCATTTCTTTATGGCCATCGATCCCAAAATATTCGGAGATCCGAAGGTTATCCAGGATAATTTGGATAGGTATCTCAATGAAATCCGTAATTCTTCGAAAGCGAAATTACATGATCGGATATACATTCATGGCGAAAAGGAAATGGAAGCATATTCTTGTCGAACTGCTGAGGGTATCCTGATCAGTGAAAAAACGATGAAAGAAATCAACGAACTGTGTCAGAGAATGAATATAAACATTGAGACATATTTTGACTAAAAAACTGCCCAAGGGCAGTTTGTTTTTTATTCGATACCTAACAACTTAAATACGATGGAACCGTACTGAACGATCAGCGGCGCAAATACCAGGGCCACGATTGACAACAGCTTGATCAGAATGTTCATTGCCGGACCGGCCGTATCTTTAAACGGATCACCCACGGTATCCCCGACAATTCCGGCATTGTGAGCAAAGCTGCCCTTACCGCCGTGAACACCGGATTCAATATACTTCTTCGCATTATCCCAGGCACCCCCGGCATTGGACATCATGATTGCCAACAGGACACCGGACATGATGGTGCCCGCAATCAGACCGCCCAGCGTTTCTTCACCAAACAGCAATCCGACCGTGATCGGAACGATGATCGCCAACACCCCGGGAAGAACCATTTCCTTCAACGCAGCTTTTGTAGAGATCTGAACACAGCGCTCATACTCCGGCAAGGTCGTACCCTCCATGATTCCGGGAATTTCCTTAAACTGACGACGGACTTCAATGACCATTTCATTGGCAGCTTTCGATACCGATTTCAACGTCAAGGCACTGAACATAAAGGGCAGCATGCCGCCGATCATCAAACCGATCAGACTGAGCGGGTTGAGTAAGTTGATGCTGGTCATCTTTACTGCCTCAGCATAGGCCGCAAACAACGCCAAGGAAGTAAGTGCAGCCGAACCGATAGCAAATCCCTTACCAATCGCCGCAGTCGTATTACCGACAGCATCCAGTTTATCCGTAATCTCCCGAACTTCATGAGGTAAGTCAGCCATCTGAGCAATACCGCCGGCATTATCGGCAATCGGCCCGTAAGCATCGACCGCAACCGTTATTCCGGTCGTCGATAACATTCCGACGGCAGCCAATGCAATGCCATATAAACCCATGGTCGGATTTTGTGCCCCGCCCATAGAATAATACGAAACGATGATACCGATGACGATAAAGATCGTCGGCGGCATGGTGGAGAACATTCCCTCACCCAATCCGGCAATGATATTGGTTGCGGAACCGGACATCGACTCATAGGCGATCCGCTGTACCCTTCCAAAATCTGCCGAAGTAAACAGCTCGGTGGTCATACCGATCAACACACCCACCAGCAAACCGGCCGCAACCGGATAAAATGCCAATGAGTTACCAAACACGACATCACTCAATACCCAGGTGGCAATCAGAACGAAGATTCCGGCACAATAAGTTCCGATATTCAGTACGCGCTGCGCATTGGGGTGATGTGATACACGAACAATTAAAATTCCCAGTATAGATGAAACGATACCAATAGCCGCCAAAACCAACGGAAACAAAGCGCCGTTGCGACCGAAAACGATCGAACCCAAAGTGATGGCTGAAATGATCGAACCAACATACGATTCAAACAGGTCAGCACCCATCCCGGCAACATCGCCGACATTGTCACCGACATTGTCCGCAATGACCGCCGGATTGCGCGGATCATCTTCCGGAATACCGGCTTCCATCTTGCCGACCAAGTCCGCACCGACATCCGCCGCTTTGGTATAAATACCGCCGCCGACCCGGGCAAACAGAGCGATCGAAGAAGCACCCAAACCGAAACCGGTCATATTAAGAACGTCCCCGCTGAACAACATTAATAAAATGCCCAATCCGACGATACCCAGACCGACCACCGACATGCCCATGACGGCACCGCCGGAAAAGGCGATCGTCAACGCTTTTTTCTGACTTGTACGGGCGGCCTGCGCTGTTTTCACATTTGCCTGTGTCGCAATTTTCATTCCGAAAAATCCGGCCAGCATCGAAAGCATTGCGCCTAACACAAAAGCCACTGCGGTCTCGATACTGATAGCAAAAGCCAGAGTAACCGTAACCAGCGCTGCAAAGACACTCAGATACTTATACTCGCTTTCGAGAAACGCCATGGCTCCCTGATGAATAAATCCGGCAATTTCCTGCATCCTTGCATTCCCTTTTTCAGCGGACATAACCACATAACTGAGATAAGCCGCAAAGAGCAAAGCCACAACACCGACAACAATAACACCCACAAATAGTAAATCCATTTTTCCTCCTTGACAACAAATGGCCATTTCAAATGAATAAGTCTTCCGTATCACGGAAATCTATGTCAATGAGATACTCTCCGCCCTCTATTTTATCAGATGAGAGCATTCTGTTCTATAAAAATAACGTGAAAACCGATAAGTTTGTGAAACATCGTTCATCTTTATAACTTTCACATAACACGTGTAGACACCAACTTGAAATTTTGTTACAATGTGGCAGATGAATATTCAGACGGTATTTATCAAAAAAAGCGATGATATCGGCATAAAATATGCTAAAATTATAGGTGTCATAAGGCTTACTTAAGGAGTTGCGATGAAATTTATTTATAAATACGACAAACTCATCATCATATCGCTGACATTGGCTTTGGGCTGGCTTTTAAGTACGACCAATGCCCTCAATTCATTGGTTGCTGAGCCGACGATCGGATATGAGTTCAAAGTCGATGGGGAAGTCTGGTTTGTGCTGGAAAGCAAAGATGAAATCCACCGGATGTTGCAGGTATATAAAAACAGCTACCTGAAAAATATTGACAGTGAAGCACAGATCCGCTCGATTTCCTTTAAGCAGGAAATTGAAATCAATGAGATTGAGATCAAAGATCAGGTACTGGCATCTGTAAAAGAAGCTGAAGCGATGATCAATGAGAATGAAGTAGAAGCCGAATATTATACTGTGGTTTCCGGAGACAGTTTCTGGGCGATTGCCAACAAGAGCAAGATCCCTTTGGCGAAACTGATAGAATACAACCCGGAAATGAACCCCGAACGCATCTGGCCCGGTAATAAAATCATGTTTCGACCTGCCGATCCCAAGCTCGATGTGACGGTTACTTTCCAGAATACATTACTTGAGCCGGTTGAGTTTGAGACACAGTATATTCAAGACAGCAGTTTATATGCTTCCCAACGGGTCACCGTGAAAAACGGGGTCGAAGGGGAGATGTATGTAACATACGATATTACCATGGTCAACGGTTATCCGACGGAAGTCAAGGTACTTAATGAAGAAGTCATCAAAGAACCTGTTACACGGGTTGTCAGGGTAGGGACCAAGCGGACGCTTACCCGGATCAGTCGCACTAATTTCGGTGTGGTCGTGGGTAATCTGACCAGTGGCTTTGGTTATCGCAGAGATCCGATTTCCGGAGTTCGTAAGTTCCATAACGGTATCGACATAGCTGCACCGCGCGGAACCCCGGTGTATGCGTATACCAACGGGAAAGTCGTTACTGCCGGTTGGGGAAATATGACCGGAAACTATGTGGTCATCGATCATGGCGGCGGACTGAGAACCAAATACTTACACTTATCGAGCATATCGGTCAGTGTCGGTCAGTCGGTCAAAGTCGGTCAGAAAATCGGAGGAGTAGGTTCGACCGGATACAGTACCGGCAATCACTTGCACTTCGAAGTGACCAAAAACGGGGTTGCGGTCAATCCATTACTTTATCTGTAGTTTAATGCGAACCAAGTCGGTTCGCTTTTTTTTATGAAAGAGGAGTATAATGAAGGTAAGGAGGATTAATCATGGACATACTATCAATCTTGAACTCATTGCAAGATAAACAGGCCGTCAATGAGTTAACCAAATCCGTCGGAGGTAATTCCGATCAAGTCAAAAAAGCGGTAGAGCTTGGATTACCTATGCTGATGCAGGCAATGAATAATAATGCCAAAACACCGCAAGGGGCAGCCGCATTAGCTAAAGCATTGGATCAGCACAAAGAAGATCCGGTGGAAGATGTAGTGAGTTTCTTAAAAGGCGTCGACGTTAATGACGGAAAGAAAATATTGGGACATGTATTCCAACAAAAAACATCTTCCGTTGAGAAAAACCTTGCGGCACAAACCGGAATGTCGAGCAATCAGGTGGAAAACCTGCTAGCACAACTGGCACCGGTCGTACTTGGAGCATTGGGTAAAGAAAAGAATCAAAAGGGTGTGGATGCCAACGGTCTGACATCGATGATTCCGATGATTACCGGACTGCTGGGATCAGGGTCAAACAAGGATCTGATGGGTATGGCAACCAAACTGCTTGATGCAGATGGGGATGGTGACATCATGGATGATGTCTCAAAAATGCTTGGCGGATTGTTTAAAAAGTAAAGATAAAGAAATGAAATGGGACACTATCGTATCCCATTTTTGCATTTGATACCAGAATATTTTATCATAGTCATATCGGTTGAAACTCAAACATGAATTGATATACTTAAATCATCAATCATAAAATATCATGATATTCAGGTCAAAGATGAATAAGCAACTTTTATGATGGAATTAAGCCACTAGAGTTAAGTCAAGAAAGGAGTTCTTTCAAATGAGAGAATCACTATCCATCGTACTCTCCGGTGAAGCGGGTCAGGGTTTACAAACCATCGAAGAATTCTTAGTAGAAGCTTTGTCAAACGAATACTACGTCTTCACATCCAAAGAAGTCATGTCGCGGGTACGCGGCGGAAACAACTCCGTCGAAATCCGGGTCGCTTCCACTCCGGTATACGCCTTACGGCATCACATCGACTACTTATTTTTATTAAACAATCATTCCTTCTACCGCTTGGGCAAACGCGTCACATCAGAGACCGTGGTTTTTGGGGAAGAAGGATTTTTAAGCGAAGAAGAAAAATCGAAATACGGAGTTGATTTGACAAAATTCGATCTCACTTCCCTCGCAAAACAAGCCGGAAGCAAAATTTATGCCAATACGGTATTGTTCGGCTACATTGCCGGTATGCTGGATCTAAGTAAAAATCACGGTCATGACCTGATTACGGCACGATTTGAGAGCCGGGGTGAAAAAATCATACAAGACAACATCAATGCCTTTGATATCGGCTATCAGCTCGGTGTGCCTTTTGAAGTAAAAACACCGATCAAAAAGCGAACGGATCATACGAAATATGTGATCATGGACGGAAACAAATCCTTAGGCATCGGGGCATTGGCCGGCGGAGTCAATTACATCGCCTCCTATCCGATGTCTCCGGGAACCACACTGCTCAGCTATCTCTCCTCCAAAGGAGAGGAATTTGGCGTGTTGGCAGAACAGGCTGAAGATGAAATCGCCGCACTGAATATGACCATCGGTGCCTGGTACGCAGGTGCCCGTGGCATCGTTACGACCTCCGGCGGCGGATTTGCCTTAATGACAGAAGCCGTATCACTTGCCGGCATCACCGAAAATCCGGCCGTTATCCATGTGGCCCAACGCCCCGGACCTGCTACCGGACTGCCGACCCGCACCGAACAAGGCGATCTCAATCTGGTCGTCTATGCCGGTCACGGCGAATTCCCAAGAATCGTCTTAGCTCCCGGAAAACCGGAAGACGGCATCCAGTTGGCTCAACAGGCTTTCTGGCTGGCAGATAAATATCAGGTGCCGGTCTTTATCCTCTCTGATCAGTACTGGCTGGAATCCATGAGCCAAATGGAACCCTTTGAATTGTCCGACAAATATCTTGAAACCTTTACGGTCACCACCGAAAAAGGATATAAGCGCTATAACTGGGATACGACGATTTCCCCACGCGGTGTTCCGGGATTTGGGGAAGGCTTTGTCAAAGCGGACAGTGATGAACATGATGAAGAAGGACAAATCACCGAAGATTTCGATGTCCGCATCCGCATGCATGAAAAACGTCTGGCCAAACGCGAACTGTTACTTGAAGATTATATCGAACCTGAATTTTTGGGTAACAAAGAAAGCAAGAACTTATTAGTCGGTTGGGGATCGACGTACGGCGTCCTTAAGGAACTCGTTGAGACATCCGGATTGGATGTAGGGTTTCTTTACGTAAAACAACCATTCCCGCTGCCCTTGCATCTTCAAAAGCATTTTGAAGGGAAAAATGTCATCGTCGTCGAAAACAATGCGACCGGACAGTTCGCCAATATCCTGAAACTGGAATTGGATGTCAGGGTCAACGAGCGTATCCTTAAGTATAACGGAGAACCCTTCCACATCGAAGAAATCGAAGCGAAGGTCAAGGAGGTGCTGAGATGAGTAAATTTGAATTTGATCGCGAACTCGATATCGCGTGGTGCCCGGGGTGCGGTAACTTCCCTTTACGCAATGGTTTGATCAAAGCCTTGAAAGAACTGGATCTGGATCCTACGCAAGTCGTATTCTCATCCGGGATCGGTCAGGCCGCAAAAATGCCCCAATACATTGATGCCAACTATTTTAACGGCTTGCACGGACGTGGTCTAAGCGTGGCACAGGCCGTTCAGTCGGTCAATCCGAAACTGACCGTGATCGCCGAAGGCGGTGACGGGGATATGTACGGGGAAGGCGGTAACCATCTGTTACACAATATCCGACGCAATCCCAATCTGGCCCATATCGTTCATAACAACATGATTTACGGTCTGACCAAAGGTCAGGCATCCCCAACCTCGCAAAAGGGCATGGAAACCAATGTTCAGGTCAGTGGAGTTTACAACGAACCGCTCAATCCGATCGCTCTGGCCCTTGCGTTAGGAGCAACATTCGTTGCCCGTGCCTTTACCGGTGATACGGAGCGTACTAAGGAAATCATCAAAGCAGCGATCCAACACGAAGGTTATGCGCTGGTCGATATTTTCCATCCGTGTCCGACCTTCAATAAGATCAACACGTTCTCCTGGTATAAAAACAATACGTACTGGCTCGATGAAACCCATGATCCTTCTGATTTTAAAAAAGCATTGGATCTGGCATTGAGCGAAGATAAGTATGCTCTCGGTATCCTGTATAAGAAAGAGGGTCAGCCTACCTTCGATCAGGCACATCCGGTATATAAAGAGGACAAAACACCGATCATTTTACGTAAACGCGACATCAAACAGGTACAAAAACTGATTCGATGAACTTCAGCCGTAGAAATACGGCTTTTTCATTGTCGATTATTCGTGTAAGAAACTGTTCTTTCATACGGATTTACGTTATAATAATGATAGAATTTGCAAATATATGCAGTTTTTTGATAGAAAGCAGGAAGTATGATCAACAACGGAATGAACCTGACCTTCGACCTCGACACGATGGAACTTAATTATCCAAAGGATATCTACGGACCGCCAACCGAAAAACGCCGATTGGACGATGTCCGGGCAACCTTACGTGATCCGAGTGCTGACGGACCGGATATCCTCTACAGCATTGCGATGGATGTCGGATTTAAGCAAGATAAAGATACACTGATCAGACACAACTTGCTTTACGGAGCCTGCCTGTACAATAAGGGACAAGTCGGTGATGAACCGATTCGTTCCCAAGGCCACATCCACTTCCAATCCCCATCCTGTGAGTGCTCCACCGGCGAACTGTATGAAATCTGGCATGGCACGGCCATCGTCTTTATGCAGGAACGAGCTGCCGACCATCCCGGACGCGTGTTTGCGGTCGAGGGTAAGGAAGGCGATATCATTCTGGTTCCTCCGGGCTGGGCGCATTATACGGTCAATGCCAGTATTGATGAACCCATGGCATTTGGGGCATGGTGTGTGCGAGACTATGGATTTGATTATGAAGATGTACGCAAACACCGCGGACTGGCCTACTATCCCATCGTTAAAGATAAGAGTATCGACTTTGTCCCAAATCCCGAATACATTCAAGTTGAAGTTATCCGAAAAGCCCCACGCAAATACACAGAATTTCATCTGGACTACACCAAATCCCTGTATGAGCAGTTTCGGGAAGAACCGTCACGCTTTGATTTTATTCCCAAACCGTATACCGTAGCAGAGCTTTGGGAAAACTTTATCCCCTAGGAGGCAATCATGGAAATCCGTAAACCCAAAAACATCCACGCCTATCTCAATGGCATCATCGAAGGTGAAAATGTCGCTCACTACGTGAAACCGTACAAAGATGTTATGAAGATCTATAAAAATATCGATGAAAATCTTACGCCGGAGACGATCATGTACGAAGTATATTCGCTGTTTGATCAAGAGGACAAGTATTTGCTCTGGGGACTGACAATCATGCACCCCATTACGGTCGCACAGGAATGCAACATGACCCGCGGACATTACCATGCCGACAAATCCCAACCGGAGATTTACTTCGGCTTGGCCGGAAGAGGTCTTCTGATGCATATGCGCGAAGATGAGATCTTCGCTGAGGAAGTGTACGAAGGTTCGATACATTACATCGACGGAACCTATGCGCATCGGCTGATCAATACCGGAAGCACTGACTTTAAAGTGGGTGCCTGCTGGCCGAAACTGGCCGGACATGACTATAAAGCCATTGAGGACAAACCATTTGGTGTGCGCGTCTATAAGAAAGATGGTAAAATTGTCTTAGAATGATGCGGAGGACCGGATATGCAAACATGGTTTAAACTGAAACCGACATTTAAAGAAATGATTTGGGGCGGAAGCCGACTGAAAACTGAATTTGGCTACGATATACCCAGCGATCAGACCGGAGAAGCCTGGATCATCAGTGCTCATCCCCAAGGAGAATCGGTCGTAGAAAACGGTGATGCCGCCAATGTACCCTTGAGTCAGTTATATAAAATGATCCGGCCGTATTTCGGACCGGGAAAAAATGATGAGTTTCCGATCATGGTCAAAATCATCGATGCAAACAAAGACTTGAGTGTTCAAGTTCATCCGGACGATGAGTATGCTCGCGAAATCGAAGATTCATTGGGAAAATCAGAAAGCTGGTATGTGCTGGACTGTGCACCGGACACCCGCATGGTCATGGGTCATCATGCAAGAAACAGCGAAGAATTTAATGCGCACTTGTTATCCGGTAATTACGATACGCTCTTTCGAAATCTGACCGTAAATAAAGGGGACTGCTTTGATGTATCAGCCGGAACGATCCATGCGATATGCGAAGGGACTTTGGTATACGAAGCTCAGGAAAACTCCAATGTGACCTATCGGGTATACGATTATGACCGTGTGGACGCTAAAGGTAACAAGCGGGAGTTGCATATTCGCAAGGCCATGGAAGTGACCAAGTCGCCATGCAAGCCCGATCCGATAAAAAGCGAGCCGATCGTCGTAGGTAAAAACCGAGTGACATTCTTGGTTGAAAATGAGTATTTCCAGATGCGGAAATATGAAGTCCGCGATCAGATTACCCTTGAACTCAGTGATGTGTTTATGATCATCAGCGTGATTGAGGGAGAAGGCAGAATCAATAAGAACCCAATCAGAAAGGGTGATAATTTTATTGCTTTGCCTAATGAGAAGACACTGACGGTTCAAGGAGAAGTGACCTTACTGATTGTCGAACCCAAAGCAGAAAAGATGATGTAATTTGAGCGGTTATCCGCTCTTTTTGATTAATTATCTAGTAAAATATAGAGATGGAGGATGTACACCATGAAAATCAAATGCACTTTGGCCATCAGTTTGGACGGATACATCGCTGATGAGCACGGCGGGTATGACTGGATCATGGGAGATGGTCATCATGCGCACGATACTGAAAAGAAATGGGATTTTGAGGAGTTTATGAAAGATATCGATATCGTCGTCATGGGCAGAAACTGCTATGATCAGGATATGCACAAATCCTTTGAAAAGCAACAGGTCATGGTGATCACATCCCGACCGCTTAACGATGATACCGTCACGGTACTGTCAGAAAATATTGAATCTGTTTTGCTCGAACTGAAAAAAACGAAAAATATATTCATATTCGGGGGAGGTCATGTCGTCTCTTTGTTGCGTGACATCATCGATGAATATGCGATCGGCATCATTCCGGTTATTTTGGGAAACGGAATTCCCCTGTTTCATCCATCCGAAAATCGTGTTAAACTGAAATTTGAAGGAATGACGTGTGATGAGGGAATCGTCGTACTCAGCTATACAAGAAATGGGGTAAATCATGGAAATCAAACTTGAAATCACCCGAATGAGTATTCTGGACTGCCCGGTTGAAGCCATCGTAAATGCGGCCAACGAAGATCTGATGCGCGGCTCAGGAGTGTGCGGTGTCATACATAAAGCTGCGGGAGTTCAGCTGGATGAAGAACTTTTCACTTTTGGCGGCTGTAAACCCGGGGAAGCCGTGGTCACCCAAGGATATAAAACCGGATTTTCATACATCATTCACACCGTTGCGCCGCGCTGGTATCAAAACCCGCCCAACAAAGAAGTCCTCTTATTTAACTGTTATATCAATGCATTGAAACTGGCGGATGCCTTGGGAATTGTTTCCATCGCTTTTCCGGCCTTGGGCATGGGGATCTTTCAGGTTCCACTAGGCATCGGCAGTAAGACAGCTCTGATGGCCGTCAATCAGTATCAGAAAGTCAATCAGAACATCCGGAAAGTCATCTTTGCTTTACCGGATGAAATCATTTACCGAGAATTTGACCGCATGCTTGATGAAGACAAAGAATACATTCGATTCAACTAGGAGACCAAACATGAACTTCAACAAAATCAACAACCGTAAAAATACGAATTCCATCAAATGGGACGGACATGAAAAGATGAATGTTCCGCAGGACTGTCTGCCTATGTGGGTGGCCGATATGGATTTTCAAACCGTGCCCCAAGTCATCGAAGCTTTGACATCGCTGGCCCAACGCGGCATATACGGATATGAATTCGAGAGTAATGAATACTTTCAATCTGTAATCGGCTGGATGCAGCGCCGCCATCAGTGGAACATCAAAAAAGAGTGGATCAGCACGACCCCCGGAGTGGTATCGGCGATCCATGCCTGCCTGATGGCATTCACCCAACCCGGGGATGCGGTCATGATTCAAAAGCCGGTTTACCATCCGTTCTCCAATTCGATCAATCGGCTCAACCGCAAACTCATCAACAATGCCTTAGTTGAGAAAGACGGTCACTATGGTATTGATTTTGAAAACTTTGAAAATCTGATTATGCAGAACCACGTAAAAATGTTCATTCTTTGTTCACCGCACAATCCGGTGGGACGGGTATGGACTGAGGAAGAACTGACACGCATGGCCGATCTGTGCATCCGCCATCAAGTGCTGATCGTTTCCGATGAAATCCACATGGACTTTGTTTTCAAACCGCATCGTCACCATGTTTTGGCGGGATTAAAGGATCATTATCAGGAACATGTCATTACCCTGACCGCCTCCAGCAAGACCTTCAATTTAGCCGGACTGAAACTGTCCAACACGATCATTTCCAATCCGGCACTGAAGCGGAAGTACGATGCTGTTTATGACGATCTGTCGGTGCATGCCGGACATACTTTCGGATTGGTCGCAACCCAGGCAGCCTATGATCACGGTGATCGCTATGTTGATGAGATGGTGGAATATCTGCATGATAATCTTCAGATGACAGATGCTTTCTTTAAAGAGCATTGCCCGAAAATCAAAATCATCCAACCTCAAGGACTTTATCTGATCTGGGTGGACTTTCGCGGACTGGGACTGAAACAGCGGGATTTAAAAGAGTTTTTGCTGAAAAAAGCCAAACTGTGGCTCAATGACGGAGTAGTTTTCGGTAAAGAAGGCGAAGGATTTCAGCGTATCAATATCGCCGCACCAAAAACGACCATTGAAAAAGCACTGAACCAGTTGCTCAGTGCTCTGAAAGAAGAGAATCTGTGTTAAAAAAAGGCCAAACGGCCTTTTATGCTTGTTGCTCTTCGATTTCAATGACCGGTTCTTTCTCCCCACGGATATTGAGACCGGACAGTTTCATGTTATAGGTAACAAAGAGTACCGGCTGATCATCGCTCAGCAGATTACCGCAAGCATTATTGATGCCGGAATTATGATTGACCCCATTGGCAATGACACGCCATCCTTTGGGAACAACGATGTCGATGCCCGAAAAATTACCGAACAACGCCAACTGCCCCATATTGTTTTTCAGGGTAGCTTTGGTGAAGTCCATGTGTAAACCGGAATAATTAACCGCATAGGAAGCAGAATCAAACGCATCTTCAAATTTCACGGCTTCACCTTTGAAGTTGATCTTCTTGTCATAGCCCTTCATTTGCTTCTGCGTGGTAACGACATTGTACGCAACAGCTCCGGCACCTGCTGCCACGGTCAGCGCCGCTACTGTCAGAAAAATATTTCTCTTTTTCATACAAATCCTCCTTTTTTATCGGACGTCTGATTTTTCAGGTAAGACGATCCATAAGATGACATAAATCCAAAATCCAATGGAAACTCCTAACAAAGCAAGCAAAAACAGGATTCTCACCAATGAGACATCCACTTTAAAACGCTCCGACAATCCGGAACAGACACCGCCCAAAACGGCACCGTCTTTACTGCGATACAACTGAGAGTTCGGATCATGATAGGCCATACAAGCACCCCCTTTGACTGAGTATATTATAACACAGATAGAAATATCTACGATATAATTTAATGAATGAGGAGAGTGTTCATATGAGAGACCCCCTGTTATTTCAAGGACGCAAAAGACAGAATCACTACTTCGAAGGCTGGTATTTTAAGCAAGTATGTGATGAAAACGGTAGAACAGTCAGCTTTATTCCCGGCATCAGCCAGATCAGTAACGACCGACACGCCTTTATCCAGGTAATCATCGCACCAAACATCGAAACGTACTATTTCCGTTTTGAGTTGGACGATTTTTCTGCGCAGGATGATCCCTTTGTCATCCGGATCGCAAACAACACGTTCTCAAAAAACGGAATGACGATTGATTTGCATAATGAGCAAATCTCAATCAACGGATCCCTGCACTTTAAGAAATTCACCCCCATCAAATCATCCGTATACGCACCGACGATCATGGGACCTTTCAGCTACATCCCCAACATGGAATGCAATCACGGAGTCATCAGTATGAACCACGATGTATCGGGACATCTGATGTTCAGCGGTGAAAGTTGGACGTTTGATCAGGACCGCGGCTATCTTGAGAAAGACTGGGGAACCTCATTTCCCCGGCGGTATCTGTGGGTTCAGGCGAATCATTTTGACGATCCGTCCGTATCCTTTATGGCCAGTGTTGCGGATATCCCGATAATGGGACTGACTTTCAGCGGGGTGATCGGCAATCTGATCATCGAAGGCACAGAGCATCGTTTCGCAACATATAACGGTTATAAGGCAAGAAACATCCGCAGATCACAAGGAGGATATTCATTTGATTTGGTCAAAGGAAGCAGTATTTGCTCGATCTTGGTCAGATTCGATGATACCGGCGAACTAAAAGCACCGCAGCGCGGTGCCATGCATGGGGTTATTAAAGAAGGTTTGGGAGCAAACATCACCGTGGTATTTCAAGGAAAAACCTATACCAGTGATTTTGGCGGAGCCGAATTCGTCGGCTACTGAAGGGGTTTATAAAGTATTAAATTGATTTTCTTAGGCAGACAGTGGATGTCTGCTTTTTTGTAGGCACCGCCAAACTCGCCGTCAAGACACCAGTTCAGTGCTTCCGGTGATTCGATGGTCAGTGAAGAAACCGATCTCATCTCGATCATCGGATGTTGGTAATTGCCTTTGGCCAACTGCATTACGATATCTGCCCATTGTGTGAGGGTTTTCGGATATCGGATGATCAGAAGTTCTAACAGTCCGTCATCGGTACGTACTTTATCCTTAGGATATCGCAACATCCCGGCAACTGAGGTTGAGTTAGTCACAGCCAAGAAAATGACATCCTCCATCACAACCTCACCATTGGTTCGGATCGTAACCCGATGTTTTCGCAGCGATGCGAAATGGGATACGGAAAAGAGCAGATAAGCCCCATAACCCAAGAAATTTTTCATGGGTTGCGGAGTTTTGTATGAAACAGCCGTAAAGGCACCGATCGAAGCGATGTAGCTGAAATAATGATTTTCAAACTGACCGATGTCTAAAGGTACGATCTTTCCGGTCATGATATCTTCGGCGGACTGTCGGATATTGCGCACCAGCTGATGGCTGCGCGCAAAATCATTGGTCGTTCCGGCCGGAATAAAACCCAAAGCCACATCGGATTCAGCATTCATAATTCCGGTAATGACTTCATTTAACGTACCGTCACCGCCCAAACAGGCAATCATGTCATACTTTCGGTGATTCTTTTCGACTAAAGCAGTCGCATCCGACGGTCGCTTGGTCATGACCATATTACATACATCCGCCCGCATGGAAATCTGCCTGACCAAGGCAAAAAGCCGGTTGCGAGATTTCAGCTTACCGGCCTTGGGATTGACGATCAATAATACTTTCTTTGACATGGCCATCGACCTCTTTAAAGAACTTATACCCTCATTATACGTTTAACCCGAGGAATATTCAATCACTACCCTGAATATGATATACTTATGATGTTGTGAAGGAGATCCTATGGACATTCAACGTAAACAGAAATTTCTTATCGAAGTGACCTATATAGCCGTCCTTTTCGCTTTGATTTATGTCACCTTTAAATACTTCATCCCCCTGATATTTCCGTTTGTTTTGGGATTTATCATTGCATTTGCATTCAAACCGCTCATAAGGATCCTGACTGCCAAGCTGAAACTGCCAAATAAGTTATCCGCTTTGCTGGTCATTGCGTTTTTTTATCTCTTGCTGCTGGCCATCACGATCTTTCTGGGCATCGAAGTATTTCTGTATCTGAAAGACTTCTTCATTGATATTCCGCAATTGTATAACAATGTACTGGTCCCATGGCTGACCGGTGTTCTGACGGAGCTGGAAAGGCTGGCATCACAAATCGATCCGGCACTGGTCAATCAGGTACGTTTGTACTCCGCCCAAATCCTTGATTCCTTAGGCAATCTGATTACCTCGATCTCGGTAGGCAGTGTCACATACATCACTAATATCGCCGGTAAGGTGCCGCTGTTTTTAGTCGGTTTTTTACTGACGGTCATCTCATCCTTTTTCATTGCCATGGACTATCAGAAAATCGTCAACTTTCTTCTTGATCAGGTATCGCCTAACAAGCGGAGCCTGATCATCGATGCACAGCTGTTCTTGGTTTCGACTCTGCAGAAATACGGGAAGTCCTATCTGATGATCATGTCGATCACCTTTGTCGAACTGACCATCGGTTTGTCGATCTTGGGTATCGAATCGGCTATCGCAATCGCCTTCTTAGTGGCGATCTTCGATATCTTGCCGGTGGCAGGTACCGGAGGCATTATGATCCCATGGGCCATATTTACATTCTTGGAGGGTAATGTGCGATTGGGCGTCGGTCTTTTGGTCGTTTATCTGATCATCACGATCATCCGAAACATTATTGAACCGAAAATCATCGGCGATCAGGTCGGGTTGCATCCGCTGCTCACGCTGTTTGCCATGTACATCGGTTTACAGCTGTTTGGGGTTGCCGGCCTGTTTGGGTTACCGATCACCTTAGCCATCTTAAATGGGTTGCATCGCAATAACAAAATCGTTTTGTATAAGGAGCGCAGGCCTTCAGAGCCTACAGCCCAATCGGAGTAATGTTCGATTGTCATTGAAAAGATGCCTGAATTTGGTATACTAACAATAGAGATATAAGAAAGGAACTAAGATTATGAAATATCAATGTTTAGCGTGTGAATACATCTACGATCCTGCTATTGGCGATCCGGATAGCGGAATTGCTCCGGGAACGGCATTCGAGGATATTCCTGAGGATTGGATGTGCCCTCTTTGCGGCGTAAGCAAAGACATGTTTGAGCCCATCACAGAATAAGATTGCCGGCACGATCATCGATTGTGCCTTTCTTTCGAAGGAGAAACTATGAACCCAATCATCACCATGACCATGGAAAGCGGTCATGAAATTAAAATCGAGCTTTTCCCCCAAGTTGCACCGAACACGGTCAACAACTTCATCTCCCTGGTTTCAAAGGGATATTATGACGGACTTATTTTCCATCGGGTCATCCCGAACTTTATGATTCAGGGCGGATGTCCGACGGGCACGGGAACCGGAAATCCCGGATATTCCATTAAAGGAGAATTCACTTCCAACGGATTCAAGAATGAACTGAAGCATAAGCGCGGTGTCATCTCAATGGCGCGATCCTCGCTGCCCGACAGTGCCGGATCCCAGTTTTTCATCATGGTCGCTGATTCACCGCACCTTGACGGACAATACGCATCCTTTGGCCAAGTCATTTCCGGCATGGAAGAGGCAGACCGCATCGTAAAAGTTAGAAAAGACTTCCGCGACCGTCCGGCCGAAGATCAAAAGATCAAAAAAGTGACCGTTGAAACCTTCGGCGTCGAATACCCCCAACCCATCAAGGCTTAACCTTCGCAAGAAGGTTTTTCTTTTGGGTGAAATGCATGACAACGATGATAGAAAATGATAGAATATGATTGAAAATGATAGTTTAGCTTAAGAATCATACGAAAGGAGTACTTATGAGTACCGTATATACGGATTATATTTCCGCCACAAACAAGATCATTCAAGACATCACCTCCACTCAAATGGACACCATCGAGCAGGTCGCACACATATTTGCGGATTGCATTGCCAACGACGGGCTGGTCCATGTGTATGGATCAGGACATTCCCGTATGGCTGTTGAAGAAGTTTTTCCACGCTACGGCAGTTTTCCGGGATTTCATACGATCGTCGAACTGTCGATGACCTTTCACAATCAGGTCGTTGGGGCCAACGGCCAGCGCCAGGCCATGTTTATCGAAAACGTGGAAGGTCTGGCGGAGCAAATCCTCAATAACTTCATATTTAAACCGCAGGACGTATTCCTGTTGTTTTCGACCAGCGGCGTCGGCAATGTCGTCGTCGAGATGGCGATGGGAGCAAAGAAACGCGGTATGAAAGTCATCGCGATCACAGCTGTGGAAAACAGCAAACTGACACCGCACAAACATTCGACCAAAACGAAACTGATCGATGTCGCAGATATTCTGATCGATACCTGTGTTCCGATGGGAGATGCGGTCGTTCATGTGCCCAACCTGATCACGCCGGTCGGTCCGACTTCAACGATTGCCAACACCCTGATCGTTAATCTGATCAAAGTCCGGGTAGCGCAGTTACTGACCGAAAAAGGTCAGCCGCCCTATGTACTGACCAGCCCCGTATTTGTCGGAATAGAAAAATCCCGCCAGCTCTTTGAAGACACGTACAACGACTACCGACGTCGGGTCAACCGTCCGTTATGAAAAAGCCGCGCATCATCGTCATCACCGGAACCCTGGGCGGGATCGGATTGGCTTCCGCTGATGTGTTTTCACGGGATCAGGACATCGTGGTCGGAATCGATATAAAAGAAGAAACCGATGATCTGGTCAAACAAACCAAGAGTAAAATTAAGGATTTCCATTATTACCAAGCCGACTGCACACAAGAAGTCCAAGTCAAAGAGACGATCGAAACAGTCACCCGAACTTTTGGGCGGATTGACGTGCTTTTCAATATAGTCGGGGGAAGCGGCCGAAAGTTCGGGGACGGACCGATTCATACCGTATCCCTGGATGCTTATCAGAAAACCATCGACCTGAATCTGACCTCACAGTTTCTTGTTTCAAAGTATGTGGTGACTGAAATGCTCAGGCAAAACGGCGGATGCATCATCAATACCGGCTCGGTCTTAGGTATGGTCGGCGGAAACGATATGTTTGCGACCTCCGTTTACGCCGCTACCAAAGCCGCCATCATCGGCATGTCCCGATCGATGGCGATGACGTATGCGAAAAACAATATCCGTGTCAATGTCATATCGCCGGGGCTCATTGAAACCAATATGACCCAGCGGGCACAGGGCAATGAAGCGATTTTTGCATATATCGACGAAAAACAACCGATCTATCACGGACGTCATAAACTCGGCAACCCGATGTCCATCGCCTTGGCCGCCCGTTTTCTGGCTGATAGCGAAGCCGACTTTGTGACCGGCGTCAATCTGCCGGTCGATGGAGGGTGGACTGCACAATGAACTACGAAAAGAGAATCCATCGTCGGATGAAAACCGAAGTGCTGGTCATCGGTGGCGGAAGTGCCGGGTCGATGGCGGCGATCGCCAGCGGTAAAGAAGGAAAAAAGACACTGCTGGTCGAACGCTATGGTTTTCTCGGCGGAACCAGCACTACGATTTTAGATACGTTTTACGGGTTCTACATTCCCGGGATAAGCAATCGGAAAGTCGTCGGCGGGATTCCTGATCAACTGCTTAAAAAACTGAACGAACGAAACGCGATGCTTTTGCGTCCCAATACTTACGGTGCCGGCACAGGCATCACCTATGACCCCGAAGTGCTGAAGGTCGTTTGGGAAGAACTGATGAGTGAAGCGAGTGTCGATGTACTGCTGCACAGTTTTGTGGCGGATGTCGTGACTGAAGGAAATAAGATCAACGGCGTGATCGTCGTCAATAAATCCGGATTCACCCTGATTGAAGCGGATATCATCATCGATGCATCCGGTGATGCAGATGTGACTGCCTTGGCCGGATTTCCGTTTGACGGCATCGGCAGTCACATTCCCGTACAATCCTTGACCACGACTTTTCGCATCGGTAATGTCAACGAGGAGCGTACGAAACTCTTCACAAAAAATCAGATGTGGGAATGGATGAGACAGGCCAATCAAAGCGGAAAGTATCACTTGCCACGCGAGGAGGGCAGCGTACATATCACGACTTTACCCGGTGTCATGGCCACCAACATGGTACGACTGGCTATCCCCGATCCAACCGATATCATTGAGTTATCCAAAGCGGAAATCCAGGGACGCAGACAGGCGTTGGAATATTTCCGTTTTATGAAAGATTATTTGCCGGGTTACGAACAATCGGTATTTCTGAATTTTTCCACTCAAATCGGTGTCCGGGAGACCCGACGGGTCATCGGTGAATACACCCTGACCAAAGAGGATGTACTGGCTGCCCGGAAATTTGAGGATGCCATCGTATTATGCGGTGCTCCGATTGAAGATCATCACAATCAGGCAGGCACCAAGTGGGAATATCTGCCGGAAGGTGCGACCTATCAGGTTCCATATCGTTGTCTGATTCCGAAGGACAGTGATAATCTGCTGGTTGCCGGCCGTTGTCTTTCGGCTACACATGATGCCCACGCCTCCGTGCGAAGCATGGGTCAGTGTATGGGAATGGGTCAGGCAGCCGGGATCGCGGCTGCGCTGTCCATCGATCAAGACTGTTCGCCCGCAAAGATCAGAATCGAAGATCTGCAAAAGAAACTGATCAGTTATGGAGCAATTTTGGAGGATGTATGAAAAATAAAATCAAGACGGTGACGGGGTGGATCGATCCATCTCAGCTCAAAATAACTTACGGACATGAGCATTTGTATACCACGGCAACAGAAAAGGTCGTTTCGGATAATCCGGCGATGGCATTGACGGATGTCGATAAAATCGCTGTTGATCTCAATCAGTTCAAAAGTTTGGGCGGCAACTGTATCGTAGAAGTAACGACCGTCGATTATGGCCGTGATGTCAAGAAACTGAAACAACTGTCCGAAATGACAGGCGTCTTTATTGTGGCGAGTGGCGGGTTTAATAAGGGTACTTACAATCGGCCGTTTCTGGAAGGAAAAGATCCGCAGGAAGTTGCAAATGATTTAATCAGAGAAATCCGCCAAGGGGTAGGGGATACCGGAATATCGCCGGGTATCCTGAAAATCGGCACGAGCCAGGATGTCATTCATCCCTGGGAGATGGTCGGATTGAAAGCCGTTGCCTTGGCTCACAAAGCCACGGGCATTCCGATTACGACCCATACCCAAGCCGGAAGCATGGCTAACCAACAACTCGACGGTTTTGCGTCCATGGGTGTCGATTGTTCGAAAGTCCTTATCGGGCACATGGATCAGCTCGATGATTTTGATGTGCATCTTCAATGCATCCGCCGTGGGTCTATGATCGGTTATGACTCACTGCCAAAAAAGAAATACGACACTGAAGCCCGGGCCATCGACTTTATCTGCCGATTGGCAGAGATGAATTTGCACACCCATGTAATGATCAGCGGGGATTTTGCCCGCCAAGACTACTTTGCGGGTTATGGCGGCGGGCCGGGACTGACTTATATACTGAGTGATTTTATACTGAAGTTAAGAGATGAATGTAACCGACGAAACTTGGATGCTGAAAAAGTCGTTGAGGATCTTCTTATCAACAATCCGCGCCGGTTGCTGGTGTTTTCGGAGGATCAATATGGACATTAAGCAACAATTACTTCAAAGCGGTGTGATCGCGGTCATCCGCCATGCGAATAAAGACAATATCATCCCGGTTGTAAAGGCGTTGGTGGCCGGTGGGATCATCGGCATTGAAATCACCGTGGAAAATGACGGCGGTTTTGAGGCGATTGCGGCTTGTCGGGATGCCTTTGAACATATTGCCCTGGGTGCCGGAACGGTGCTTTCGGTTGAGAGCGCGCAAAAAGCGATCGAATGCGGAGCGACATTTATTTTTTCGCCGATTTTGAGCAAAGAAGTGGTAAGATATAGTAAAGAACACGGTGTACTCTCGATTCCCGGCTGTTATTCGCCGACTGAAATCTTCCAGGCGATCGCTTTGGGTGCGGATATGGTTAAAATTTTCCCGGCCACAAACCTCGGACCGACCTATATCAAAAACATCCGGGCACCATTGCCGTATATTCCAATGGTGGTGACCGGAGGGATCGATCTTCGTAATCTGAAAGATTTTATCACGGCATCCGCCGATGCGGTGGGCATCGGAAGCCAACTGGTCGACATGAGAAAAGTTTCAAAAGAGGGTTATCTTGATGAAATTACCGATAATGCCCGTAATTATGTGGAAGCGGTAAAACAGGCAAGGAATCAATAGAATTCAAATCTAGGGGAGGTTGCGTATGGCATACACGATCATCAAAGCCAAGCGAATCGTCAGTGGCGATGGCTTTGACATCTACGATGGGTATTTGGTTTTAAAAGACGGTTTGATTGAAAAAGTTGCGGATAAGGATGATACGGAAGTAAGGGTCCTGTTTGCCCAAGAAGATACGGAAATTTTGATTGAAGATGAAATGACGATATTGCCGGGATTTTTGGACATACATACCCATGGGGCTATGGGCGTCGATTTCATAGATATCGATGAAGAAAAGCTGAAAAAAGTCGGACAGCGCTATCTGATGGAAGGGGTAACGGGCTTCTGTACATCAACCATGGTGCTTGACCGCGAGAAAGAAAAAGATCTTCTGCGTACTTTTGGCAGTCTGCCGGTTCTTTTGTCTCCACGTTGGCTGGGTGTTCATCTGGAAGGCCCGCATATGAATGAAAAATATCATGCGATGATGGATCCGCGTTATCTGCGTGATCCTTCAATCAAGGAACTGCTCGAAAATATTCAGCTGACCCATGGCCGGTTACGGATGATCACGATGGCTCCGGAACTGCAGAGTGCAAAGGAATTTATCGAAGCCTGTTTACAACAGGGAGTCGTCGTGATGCTTGCTCACAGCAATGCCACATGCAAACAAACGACGGAAGCACTGACGTGGGGCGTTTCCGGTTTTACCCATTTATATTACGCCATGACTCAGCATACCCATCGCAATCCCGGGATGGTCACGGCAGCGCTGCTTGATGATCAAACTTTTAAGGAACTGATCGTTGATGGGTATCATCTCGATGAAGATGTCGTTAAACTGACTTATAAAATATGCGGAAAGGATCAGATTGTACTGGTGACCGATGCGATGCCGGGCAAAGGTCTTGGGGATGGAGAATATGAATTCGGTAAGCTTCCTTGTGTCATCAAAGACAACAAAGCATTTGAAAAATCTTCCGGCCGGATTGCCGGTTCAACCTTGGGAATGAATGATGCTTTGCGCAATATGATGAGTTTTACAGGTTGTTCACTATCGGAAGCAGTCCAAATGGCCGCCTTAAATCCGGCCAGATTATTGAAAGTCGACAATCAGTTCGGTTCGTTGACGAAAGGAAAGAATGCGGATTTTGTGATGGTCGATGATGCATTGAATGTCATGGCAACCTACATCGATGCCCGCTGCGTATTCAGAAAATCATGAAGAAACTATACAAGATCGATCCTGTGTTCAATTATCGGATCTGGGGCGGAAACCGCCTAAAAGAAAAATACGGCTACAAGTCGGACTTGCCGAACATCGGTGAGTGTTATCATGTCATTGCCATGCCCGGACATCTCGATTGTTGGGTGCCCGAGGTTTCTATGACGCTGTCCCGCTTTTATCACGAATATCGCGATCTTTTTGCATGTTCAAAAGCGGAAATGCCGGTGAGGACTGCTTCCGCCAATCCCATCGCCCCGATGTCTGTTCAGCTACATCCCGACGATGACTATGCGATGAAGCATGAGGGAAAAAAGGGAAAACCGGACGGAGTATTTTTTATCGAAGGTGAAGGGGAAATGGTGTTGGGTCACTATGCCAAAACGAAAGAGGAGTTTGGTTCCTTGGTCCGAGAGGGACGATGGGATTCACTCATCCGAAAAGTTAAGGTCAGAAAAGGCGATTTCGTGGATGTCCCTTTTGGAACTCTGCATGCATTTGGAGCAGGATTTCTGTTGATCGAATTTACCCAAAATGCCGATCTGACTTACCGACTGTATGATTATGACCGGATCGATCCGATCAAAAATGAGAAGCGGACGCTTCATGTGCAACAGGTGTTGGATAATGTGAAGATTCCCAATGCGGATACGAAAACCGTCGATCTGACAGAAGAAGAGCATATGGGTTATACCTATACGCTTTTCCATGATGAACTTAATGTGTATACGGCCGGCCGATATCTTGTGAGCGGTTATGCCAAAATCGCGCGTGATGAGTTTTATTTTCTGACATGCATCGATGGAGCAGGACTCATTGACGGTCATCTTGTCAAAGGCGGAGACACTTGGTTTGTACCGGCAGGCATGGGGAAAATAACCGTTCAGGGTAATGTTGATTTTGTGTTTGTATCCTTAAAAGAGAGGTAATCCTATGAAACTATGCAAACCGTTAAATAAGTATTTTGATCATACGCTGTTAAAACCGTTTGCTTCATCGGCGGATATGGATAAAGTCATTGACGAATGTATCCGTTATGATTTCCGGATGATTGCGATCAACTCGGTGTGGGTCCGTTACTGTAAAGAAAAACTGAAAGAGTCCGATGTTCATGTCGGTGCGGCCATTGGGTTTCCGTTGGGCCAAACGACCATCGAAACCAAAGTATTCGAAACCCAACAGGCAATCGCGGATGGCTGCGATGAGATTGATTATGTCGTCAATCTGAGCGAAGTGAAAAACGGTAACTGGAATTATGTCGAGCGTGAAATGCGCGCGATCGCGGATGTGTGTAAAGGACAAGGAATTATCAGTAAAGTGATTTTTGAGAACTGCTATCTCAATGAACGGGAAATCATGGCTTTGGCTCAGATTGCACGGGTCGTCGGGGTGGATTATATAAAAACATCCACCGGCTTTGGGACCGGTGGAGCGAAAATCGAGGATGTCCGTCTGATGAAACTCTATGCGGGCTCGAAGGTCAAAGTGAAGGCGGCCGGCGGGATTCGCGACTTGGCCACGGCCTTGGCTATGATCGAAGCCGGAGCGACACGCATCGGATCGAGTGCCGGTTGTGCGATCATGGATGAATATTCAGGCTCAGAGCAGCGATTTGAAATAGTCGATACTTACTAATGTATCGAAATCATTGACTTCGGGTTCCAGGGAAAACAGTGCCTGATGCGAAGTCTTTTTTAAATAATCTGCGATTTTCGGATAGGGAACATCTCCCTGACCGACAGCCACATGCTGATACGGCTTTTCCAGAGCAGCAACATAGCGATAGTCTTTGACATGGATGTGTCCGACCAATGGGGAAATGAGTTCCATTTCCTGCAATACCGTCAGTTTCTTATACAGTTCGGGCAGTCGGCTCTTGTCGGCTCTGAAGCTGTTCGCAGGATCCCAAAGCAGTTTTATCCACGGACTGCGCAGGTTTTTTGCGACAGAATAAGTCATCTCCCCGCGGGGAAGATGGGTATGAGGACAGTTTTCAATCAGCAGTTGCTTCTTTGCCTGCTCGGCCCAAGGGATGAGTCTGATATACTGCTCGATGATCATGTGCTGATCTTCTGCGGTGCCGATGATTTTCCGATTTTCCGGCGCACGAAACGGAAAGATGCGAATTGACGGACTGTCCAGCGCAATAGCGATCTCGAACGCCCGTTTGGCAGCTTCGATGTGTTCAGATGTTCTTCCTTTGATCGCTATGAACCGGTCATTGAAGGACGTAATGGTGTCATTGGGATACAGTTTGGCCATAAAGAAAACCGTCGTGGCCAAATTGGATACACGCAACTGATATTTAATCAGTATATCCTTGACTTTCTTGATTTCAAAAGACTGAAGATCTTCCACGGTTTTTCCCCAGAGGGAGTGAATTTCAACAAAGTCAAACCCATGATGTTTTGCGATGGCGCATGATTTTTCAAAGTCCTGACCGATCTGGTCGGTAATGATACTGATCGACATACGATCACCTCTATGATTTATTATAGCGGATAACGACAAAATGTACCACAAGGTGTGCAAAGTTAGAAAGGTTGAATGTATGAAAAAACAAATCGTTGAGATTGCCCCGATGTTTAAAGAGCGGATTTGGGGCGGAGAAAAGATAAAACGGGTTTTTCATGGAAACACGGACATCGAACCGGTGGGGGAGATGTGGAATGTCAGTGCGCTCGAACAAGGTGACTGCAAGATCCCGGCTTTGAACATGACGCTTTCGCAACTCTTTAATGATCATCCGGATTGGTTTGAATGCCAAACCAAGGAGTTTCCGTTGCATTGTACATTGATCGTTCCGATCGCAGATTTATCGGTTCAGGTCCATCCGACGGAAACGTATGCCCGCACAGTGGAGAATGCGATGGGCAAACCGGAAGCCTGGTACATCATCGATGCACCGGCCGACGCGAAAATTCAGTTTGGACATAATGCCAGAACGATCGAGGAAGCCCGTTTGATGATCGAAGATAAGCAATGGGACCGGTTTCTTCGTTATGTCGAAGTCAAAAAGAGGGATTTTCTGTATGTACCGGATGGACATGTGCATGCCATCGCAAAAAATGTCCTGTGTTTTGAAATCGCCCGCAGTGCGGATGTGACGTACCGTTTATATGATTATGACCGAGTTGACAAGAAGACCGGACAAAAGCGGCCGTTACATATCGAGAAAAGTCTGGATGTTCTGGCAGTTCCTCATCAGGCACCGGGGCCGTATACAGTTGCAGCATCGCTGGTTGACGGATGTCTGATCAGAAACTACTTCGATCAGCCCAAGGTGTTTACATTTGCGTCGATTGAAGTAAAAGAAGAAGGAGAATTTCAATTTGAACGATTCTTTTTTCTGACGTGCATCGAGGGTGAAGGTCACATCGATCAGCACTCCGTTTATCCCGGCAAGACCATGCTTGTTCCACATGGATACAAGAAAATCAAAATAAAAGGAAAGCTGACATTGTTGCTTTCCAGTTTTCGGGATTGATTAGCGGATCGACAGAGCATTGAGCTGATTGTCACTGAGGGTCTCGATTGTGTATTGTGCCAATACCGATTTGAGTAAATATACTTTATGAATGATTTGAAGGGAGAGCGAATGCTCTTCTTTTCTTAAATGACGAGCGGTCTCCCCATGTAACTGCACGGCCTGGATTTTTTTGAAATCATGGCTGATCATATAGTGGTGATCTTCAATGTATTTCATGACCGACCCATACAAATCGGCTTCACAGAAGTTTTGAAACAGATGGATGGGCATCCATGTTTCTTCCAAGGCGACCGGAACATCATCGACAAGACGGATCCGTCGGTAGTGATACAGTTGCTGACCGTCAAACAAGCGAAACTGCACTTTCAGTTCATCGGTGGGGTCCACCGTATCAAACTCCAATACTGTTGAAGACAGGTTTACATGAGCATACCGATCGGAGAGTGTTGCCAGATGCTGTTCTTTATAGAACTCCGGCGGATTGACGTAATAGCCCGATCCCTGGCGGGAATGGATATATCCCTTATCTTTCAGAAGTACCAAGGCTTTGCGAATGGTGACCCTGGATGCCGAAAACAGGCGGGTCAGATAAAGTTCGCCTTCAAGGACGCCCCAGGGACGGTATTCACCAGCTTCGATCATCGTGATCAGCTGTTGTGCGATTTCAATATATTTTGCCATAGTCACCTCACAGGGAAACTTGCTTATTCTCCATCCAAACATGTCGAATGCCCCTACAATTGACTTCTTTGCGCCAACGTAATTTATCTGATTCTGTCGGATCTTCGAACAACTCACGGTCATTCAGCCATCGGACCTGTTGACTTTTTCTTAGTTTATGATAGGGTAGCAAATGAGTCTCAATAATATTATCGTAGGTTTCATTGAATTGGGCAAGTAAATCAAAATATTCCGTATCATCGTTGACATTGGGAATGATCGGACATCGAAGTATGACAGCTTTATTCGCTTGTTTCAGCTGTTTGAGCATGATATCTGGATCAAGCGACTGTCGGATATATTTTTGAAAAACATTTTCTCTGGCTGCCTTTACATCGAGCAAGTATAAGTCGATCAAATCAAACGTCCGTTCAATCATATGGTTTGGATCATATCCGGAAACATCGAGCGTCAGATGGATGTTTCGGGTTTTGAGTTTTTCTGCAAGTATTTCGATAAAGGGCCATTGATTCAGCGCTTCCCCGCCGGAAAAGGTGACACCGCCTCCGGAGTCCCGGTAATAATCAAGATCTTTAAGGATTACCGTGAGGATTTCATCCGCTTCTTTCTCGTTGCCGACGACTTGAAAACAGCCTTGCGGACAAATTTCAACCAGATCATAGGAACGGTCGTGGACATTCATATCGACGGAGGCTTTGTCATTGATCATTGCGATACCATGGTGACGTACATGATGAGCGCAGCGAAAACACCCATCACACCGGGAAGGATCATAACTCAACTGACGGTACGAAGCAATGGACTCCGGATTATGGCACCATGCACATCGCAGTGAGCAGCCTTTGAAAAAGACGGTCGTCCGGATACCCGGTCCGTCATTGACCGAAAAGCGCTGAATATCAAATATCAATCCTTTAGTCATTGCAGGTTCTTTCCATGATTTCCCGTTGCACATCTTTTTCGAGGTTGACAAAACGGGCACTGAAACCGCCGACCCGTACGATCAAATCACGGTGACGGTCAGGGTTGTGATAGGCATCGATCAGATCGGCTTGGCTGACGATGTTTACCATCAGCTGCGGTCCGCCCTTTCTGAAGTAGGTATTGAACAGCGCGCGGATTTTGATTCTTTCCTGATCGAACATCCGCTTGGAAAACTTGATGTTCTGAACCGTTCCGGCATTGATGTCGGCTCGGATTTTTGCCAGGGAGTTGAGCATTGCGGTCGGTCCGTTGACATCCGCTCCGCTTTGCGGATTATTGGCGTTGGACATATACATACCTGCGATCCGGCCATCCGGTGAACTGGCCGTTGCCCGTCCCCATTCGGAGTTGACCTGATTGTTGATCACGACGACCAGCCAACTGTCAAGTCCGACTTTTTGTGCCTGTTTGGCCACGTGATCACAGGTAAATTCGTGCAGCCACACGGCCAAATCATCGACTTCATCGAGATCATTACCAAACTTCGGTAAACCGATCAGTTTTCTTTGCAGGATTTCGTGTCCGTCAAAATCATTTGCAAGGATTTGCTGTAACTGTGTAAGAGTCAGTACCTGGTCATCAAAGACCATTTTCTTAATTGCGTAGAGTGAGTCGGCTGCGTTGATATTGCCGTACATTTCGTTGGTGCCGCCCAAGTGGAAGACGCCTCCGTCAAGCACCATTTTGCCTCGGGTGATACAGTCATCGGTCAGGATGCTGGTAAAGATGAAACCAACCTGATCATTCATTACCTGATAGGATTTTGCGTGTGCCTGAGCACTGATTTCGATATAGTAAGAGAGAAGTTTTTTATACTGTTCGAGAAACTCTTCGAAGGAATCGATTTCGCTCATTTTCTTCAGGGAGAGTGCTCCATATTTGTATTGATAGTCCCATTGATCGACCCCATCGTGAATTAAGATTGTCAGACTCTTGAGCAGGTTGATACACACATTGGGAGTTCCGACACCTTTTCCTGAAAGTACAAACTCGCCACAGCCGAAAGGCACGTAATGTTGAGCAGTTATCTCATCGACGTTCATCGTTTTCATCACAGCCGGAATATTCACATCGTCATTATACAAAATGGGGTAAGTGATGCCGGTAGAGATGCTGTCCATGGCAAGATCGAAAATTTCCGGGTCCATCCCTTGATAAAACCGAAGGGTAAACTGCGGTTCGACCATCTGTGCGCGTTTAGTTACACGGATGGCGAGCTTACAGAATACATCCGCATTTTTTTCGTTGCGACGTCCCTTTCCGCCGACGATGACCCGTCCGTTGACGTTGGTACGTTTGACTTCGATCAGTCGCCACTGTGATTCGATCAGGTCCATGGCTTGTGCTTCACTAATTGCACCTGATTCCAGATCACGGACCAGATAGTCACCCAAATAGTCATCCATACGCCCATAGTTGACCACACCGGCCAGCGATGAGTACAGCCATGCCAGTTGCATCGCTGCCATAAAACTTGATGGTTTATGATGGCGGATTTCTTCCAAGGCGAAATATAACTGTTGATAATGAGCTGTTTCTTCTTCACTTAGAGATTCGGATAGTATTGATCGTACTTCATCAATATGATGATCAATGACGCGCTGCAATAAATGCAACGCTTCGATCATATGCCGATACTCTGAATGTGAGCTCGGATTTTTGGCTTTTTGTGTTTCGATCAAGGAAATCAGACCATCGATTCCGTGATCGAGCAGTTTATTATAGTCCAGATACATACCGCTGAAACGGGCAGTGATGATGACCGGGAATCGCACATCGACAAAAGGTCCCATCACATGTTCAAGCAGGTTATCCCTATAGAATATCTCACGGGTATCGTGTTGTTTCCAGTAATCAACCAGTTCATCAATGATCGGATGATATGAGGGATCCATCCGGCTTCGCATTTTTGCCATCTGATCAAACCGGCAGTAATGTCCCGGGGCTCCGACACTGGTCACCGAACCAAATCCGATCGGAAGTGCATCGTAACGGCCCAAAATCAAGTCATTTTTAACCATGGGACGAAACACAGCAGGAAACAAAACATTGAGACAGGCGATTTCGCGTTCAAGTTTCTGTTCATCGGAAAACTTGCGGTGAGTTTCGGTATATCTGACCATGATTTCAAGTTGTTGTAAATCACTTTTGTATAGAGGTTCTTTGGGTGCTACCGCAACATTCTGTTCATTTTTCTTAAGCGTTCGTTCGATCATAAGTACTCCTGTTTTGCTTTACGAGAAGATTATAGGATGTTGCATCCATTCCGTCAATGGATTCTTTCAAATTTGTTAATACAAATTATTAAACTTTTAAGATATCTTAGCAAATCATGTTTTTTTATGTAAATTTTTGATGTTAAGAAGATTTATTTGCAATAAAATGACAGAAAAATTGTATTTGTCATGGTAAATCTTGATTTTCTGCGACATAAATTGACAAATTATGATAATTTATGAAAGTATTTGCAACTATAATTTTCTGTGCTATAATGACTCTAGAGTTAAACGGAGGGCCATTATGAGTGATAATAAATACAGACCCAACCCGCTGATCGAGATCCAATCTGTCACTTCCGGTATCGTTTCCGGTTTTGATGAGATTTGTAAAATAATAAAGAATGAATGCAGAAATGAGCGGTTTGTCGCTGTTGAAACCTATCCGGGCACAAATAAAAAATCGTTGATCGACGGTCTTGGACAGTTATTTGACCATGTAGTCGATACCGATCAGGTCATGTTTTCCAATGAAAAGCTGCAGGAAATCCTGTTTGATGATTTGACGGATGACCGGGTCTTTGGTCGTCTTACGCATAAAAAAATCGAGCATATCACAGATTCACTTAAATTTTCTGAATTGGTGGAAAAACTGAGTGAAATGCAAGGAAAGATCCTGTTGATTGGTTTTGGTTCAAGCCGCCTGGTTTCGCAGGCGTGCGTCATTTTCACCAGCGTGACCCGTTGGGAAATCCAGATGCGTTTTAGAAATAAGACGATGGATAACTACAACGCAGGTAACTTTGGTGAAGATCCCTTAAGAATGTTTAAGCGCGGTTATTTCGTTGACTGGCGGATTGCCGATAACTATAAAGACTCCATTTGGGAAAAAGTGAATTATGTCATGGATACTGATTTGATCGATCAGCCCAAATTGCTTTCGAAGGAATTGTTTGTCAAAGCATTGCGTGAAGTCGTTTCCAAGCCTTTCTCGATGGTTCCGTATTTCGATCCGGGGGTTTGGGGCGGTCAGTGGATGAAGGAGAAGTGCAATCTGAATCCGGACAAGTCCAATTATGCCTGGTCATTTAACGGCGTTCCGGAAGAAAATGCACTGACCATCCGTATCGGCGATCGGTATATGACCTTTCAGGCGATGGATGCGGTCATGTTATATCCCAAAGAGCTGATGGGTGAATTGAATGTTGCCCGTTTCGGCAGGGAGTTTCCGATCCGTTTTGATTTTTTGGATACGATGGATGGCGGTCATTTGTCATTGCAGGTGCATCCGGTCACGGATTATATTCAGCGTCAGTTCGGTATGCACTATACACAGGATGAATCGTATTATATTTTGGATGCTAAAGAAGATGCTCATGTATATCTCGGTGTGAAAAGCGGAGTGAAGCTGGATGATCTGATGCATGATCTTCGTCTGGCAGATTCAGGTGAGAAGTTTTTCGATGATGAAGCGTATATCAATAAAATTCCGGCAAAGAAGCACGACCATTTCTTGATTCCGGCTGGAACGATTCACTGTTCCGGTCGTAACTCGATGGTGTTGGAAATCAGTGCTACGCCGTATATATTTACATTTAAAATGTGGGACTGGGGCCGTCTGGGAATGGATGGCATGCCCCGCCCGGTACACTTGGCCCATGCAGAAAAAGTGATTGATATCACACGGGATACGGATTGGGTGGTTGATCAGTTGGTCAATGACTTCACGTTACTGAATGAGGAAGAAGGATTGAAGCAAGAGCGGACCGGACTTCATGAGCTGGAGTTTATCGATACGGTCAGAACATGGTTCAGTAAGCCCTTTGATCTTCCGATCGGACACACAGTACATGAGATCATGTTGGTCGAAGGTGACAAAGCGACGATTACGAGCAAGAAAAATGCTTTTGCTCCATTCGATATCTATTATGCGGAATGTGTGATTATTCCGGCAACGCTTGACGAAATCACCGTCATACCGCAAAATAACAGTAAGCATGCATTGATTCACGCATTTGTGCGGGGTACGAAGAAGACGAAAAAGAAATAATTTTGGGGAAAAGTTATGAACATTGACGCTCTTAAACAACAGCTCAAAGGAAAACTGATCGTATCGTGTCAGACCTTTGAAGGCGAGCCGATTCACGGCGAGGGCATCGTTGTTAAGATGGCTCAATGTGCAAAGTGGGCCGATGCGGCAGGCATCCGTGCCAATGAACCGAAAAATGTGAAAGATATCAAAGCAGCCGTCGGATTACCGGTAATCGGTATTTGGAAAGTCGTACAACCGGGCTGTGATGTGTATATAACCCCAACGATGGATGCCGTTGATGCTTTGGTTGAAGCAGGTAGCGATATCGTTGCGTTGGATGCGACCGATCGGATATCTCATGACGGACGTAAGGCGTATGAACTGATTGCGGATATTAAGAAGAAATATCCGGATCTTCCCATCATGGCGGATATCTCAACCGTCGATGAAGGCATCAATGCCGAAGCCTGGGGTGCCGATTTTATCGGGACGACGCTGAGCGGATATACGAAGCATTCTGTGAAGACGGACGGGCCGAATTTTGAACTTGTTGAGAAACTTTGTGAACGTTTTGCGGATAAAGTCATTGCGGAAGGAAAAATCAACTGCCCGCAAGAAGCTGTCCGATGCATACAGCTTGGTGCATTATGTGTCGTTGTAGGAGGAGCCATTACCCGGCCTCACCTGACTGCACAGCGGTTTGTTTCATTGTTGAAGGAGGAAGAGAAGAATGGATGATGTGAAGAACTACGTTCAATCGACGATCGACCGGATTTATGAAACTCAGTTGGGAAATATTTCCCGTGCCTCAATGCTGACTGCGGATGCATTTGAAAAAGGGAATAAAGTATTTGTTACAGGCAGCGGACATTCCCATACATTTTCTGAGGAACTGTATGGCCGGGCCGGTGGGTTGGCGTTCTTTGTTCCGATGCTGACAAGCGAACTGACGCTGGTCGAACATCCGACAAAAAGCACGTTCGTCGAGCGGCTTCCGGGATATGCGGCGATCCTGTTTGAGTTATATGGCTGTAAGAAGGATGATGTGATTTTGATTGCATCGAATTCCGGAAGAAATGCTTATCCGGTCGAGATGGCTTTGCTTGCTAAGGGAGCCGGGCTGAAAGTTGTAGCCGTGACCAATGTGAAACATTCGATGGCGACCGCATCAAGACATCCCAGCGGCAAACGGCTGTTGGAGCTGGCCGATGTGGTGATTGATAACTGTGGTGAGTTGGGCGATGCGGCATTTAACATTGAAGGCGTAGAAGCATCCATCGGTCCGACATCTTCAGTCGCCAATGCAATCATTGCGTTGTTGTATACCGTGGAAATTACGCGTCTGTTACATCAGCGCGGGATTGAACCGCCGGTATTTGTCAGTGCCAATGTTGATGGCGGTTTTGAGAAAAATGAGAAGTACATGCGGCAGTATGCCCGTCTGTATTGAGCAGGAGGGGTGTTGTGGCACAGAAAAAAAGAGTAAATCCAAGAAAGACGGCTGGGCGACTGGTGATCGATACATTTAAAAGTGCGAAAGCCTTTGATGAGAAATCAGCGCAACCGGCAGAAATATGCAAAGATTTACCACTGTCGAGTACAGTCATTGCCTATACGATTACCAATATGATGGAAGATGACATCCTGATACGCACGGACGATAACCGTTTTTACTTCAGTCAGGAAAACTGGACGAAGTTTGAAAAGCGTTTCAACCGGGTGTATTGGATCCTTTTGGGAATACCGATTGCCTTAACGATTTTGTTTCTGATATTGGATGTATTCCTTCGATAAGTAATATAAACAGTTGAGTTCTTCAGTCGTTAAGGGTATTATTTATGTAGATATGTAAGCGATTACATCAAGGAGAATGCTCATGAAATATGTGGTTATGGTCAGTCATGGCGAGTTTGCTCAAGGACTCCGTTCGGCTGTACGTATGATGACCGGCGAACGGGAGGATATGTTCAGTGTCTCTTTAAAAGAAGACATGGGCACCAATGATTTCGCCGAAGAGTTTTCGAAGCTCGCCACGAACTTTGGCGATGAGGATGAGGTATTGCTGTTTAGTGATATTCTCAGCGGATCCCCGTTTACGACGTCACTCGACCTTCTTAGTCAGAAGGGAATGTTGGCCAGAACGATGGTTTTCACCGGCATGAACATGCCGATGGTACTTACGGCCGTTTTGATGAAGGATAATCTTGAGGGGGAAGATTTGAAGGAAGTTATCTTAAGTGAAGGCAGAATGGCTGTTACTTTCTTTGATATCAATGCTGTCAAAGAAGAAGAAGAAATCATATAGGAGGATAAACTATGGCAATTACATTTCTTCGCGTTGATGACCGGATCATTCACGGTCAGATTACTACCCGTTGGTCACAGGAATATCCGTGTGACGCTATCGTCGCTGTCAATGACATGGCAGCTACCAATCCGGTGTTAAAGGCGGCTTTCTTGTCGTCGATCAACAAACCTTTGTACATTTGGACGTATGCCGAATGGAAAGAAAAATGTGACAAGGTTCTGCAAAGCCAGAAGAATTATTTCTTGATTACGAAAGATCCCAAGCTGATGTCAAAAATTTTGATTGATGACAAATTTGATCCCGGTGTTCGCGAAGTGTGCGTAGGTCCGGCTAATGACCGTCCGGGTGCAGTAAAGCTGGGTAACAATCAGTCGCTGATGCAAGATGAAGCAGATGCTTTTGAAAAGATTCATCAGGGAGGCTATAAGATTTTGTTTGCATTGGTCAGGGAAGATGCCATTGGCTACTGGCCAAAATTCCGTGGATTGTTCGGGTACAAATAGGAGTAGTTTGTAACCGTTCATCATAAAAAAACCTAAGGAAAGGGAGGATTTTATGACAATTAGTATTTTTCAGGCCGTTCTTCTCGCATTTATGGCCTCAATGACTTCAGTCATCGGTGCTCTGGGTACAACGTATTCATGGTATACCTTGAGCCGTCCGTTGGTTGCAGCATTGATCGTCGGTATCATTCTTGGTGACGTTTCGACATCAATTATGGTCGGTGCAGCTATTCAGATCGTTTACATCGCTTTGGTTACTCCGGGCGGAACTGTATCGGCTGACTTGCGTGCAGTCAGTTACATCGGTATTCCTTTGGCAGTTATCGCTGTTAAAGGTGCCGGACTTGATCCTGCTTCGGTACAAGGTGCAGGTCTTGCAGTTTCAATCGGTGCTTTGGTAGGTACAGTAGGAACCGTTATGTTCTACTCGACTGCTACGATGAACCTTATTTGGCAACAATGGGGTTGGAAATCCATCGATAAACTTGCGTACAAGAATATTTACTTAACGAACTTCGTACTCCCGTTAATTTCTCACGTCTTGATCGCATTCATTCCGACATTATTGATTACCATCAACGGTGCTCCGTTTGTCGCTAACCTGAAAGAATGGTTACCGATGGATGGCTTCATTATGAAGACTCTGTTCACCGTTGGAACCTTACTGCCGGCCGTTGGTATCGGTATCCTGTTAAAACAAGTAGTTGCTAAACCGACAGACTTGATAGTCTTCTTCTTCGGTTTCACATTGGCCGCAGCATTGAAGATCAACTTGATCGGTGCCGCTTTCTTCGGCGGTATGATTGCTTACTTAAACTACAAGATTGTTTTAGCCGGATCTGCCAAAAAAGCAGTAGCTGAAGAGGAGGATCTCTAAGATGAGCGTTAAATTAAGTAAAAAGACTAAAGACAACGCATTTTGGTGGTGGTATCACGGTAACCTGACAGGATTTACGCATCAACACATGCAAACCTTCGGTTTTATGTGCGCAATGATCCCGGTTATCAAAGAATTGTATCAAGATGACGCTTCAAGACTTCGTTCATTGAAGACATACAGCCCTTTCTTCAACACTGAACCGCAAATCGGTGCTATGGTTGTCGGTATTGCTGTAGGTTTGGAAGAAGCCCGTGCTAACGGTGCCGATGCGATTGATGATGCTATGATCAATGGTATTCGTGCCGGTTTGATGGGTCCGTTGGCAGGTATCGGTGACTCCTTGATCCCGGGTACCTACATTCCGATTTTATTATCCATTGCTTTAGGTTTCTCTTCCGGCGGTTCCGTTGTCGGTCCGTTGTTCTATGCAGCTGTTTATATTTCGACGATGACATTCTTTATGAAGTACATCTTCGATAAAGGTTATGAATTGGGCGGTCGTGCTGTTGATGTCGTTATCGGCGAACGTGCTACGGCTTTCCGTGAATCCATGGTCATGCTCGGTGCAATCGTTATCGGTTCACTGGCTGCTTCCTGGATCGGCGTTTCTACTGCACTTCAATTCTCATTGGGTGAAGGTAACCCGCCGTTGGTATTGCAAAATACTTTAAACAGCATTTTCCCGAATGTATTGTCTCTTCTGACCGTATTATTCTGCTGGTGGTTGATGACAAAGAGAAAAATGTCTCCGATTACAGTAATGCTGATTTTGGTCGGTGTCGCTGCCGTCGGTGTATTGCTTGGCGTCTTCGATCCGGGTCTGTCGTACTAAGTTTCAAGTTGTACAAAGCCCTGCTGATAAGCAGGGCTTTTCTTTCAAGGAGTGATCATAATGAATCAAAAAGAACAAGACCGCTTAAAATCAGAAATCGCCACAAAAACAGGTCATATCAAAGCGTTGGGACGTTGGTTGCGTAACAGTGTCTTGGTTGCGCTGATATCGGGAACTTTGGGGTATTGGGGTTTATCAGGTATTCAAGACCGGTTTTTACCGAATATCACCGGCCCGGGACGAACGATCGTCGGTTGGATTGGCTCAGTGACCGGAATTTTGGCTTTACTGTTTGCGATATTGGTATATGTTGCTATCCATAACGGACGAAAGCACGTGCTTGAATTGATCAACGCGTTGAAAGGAGTCAAAAAATGAATCATGAAATAGAAAAAATGGCAGGATTTCTGGAAATCACGCCACACAAGATTGACGAACTGTTGGATCGATACGATCAAATATTGAGTTTATGTAAGAATGTCGAATTTAAGAAGAAATCGAATCTGTATTTGATCGGTAACGGATCGTCGGGCGAAGGTGCCCGGATCGCATCCTTTTTGGCACTGGATCTTTTTGGGAAGGTGCCATATTGCATCACGCCCTATCAGTTTACACACTACTCCCATGAAGCACTGACGGAAGATGATGTCGTAATTGCTATTTCTCAAACCGGAACAAGTCATGAAGTCGTGGAAAGTCTTCGATTGGCAAACAAAGCAAAAGCCTTGTCAATTGCGATCACGACCATAGCCCACGCGCCGGTGGCGCAGGTAGCCAAAATTCCTATCGTGTTACCGGAATGCAAGGAAAATGTCGATTATAAGGTCGTCGGCGTTTTGGGGCAGCTTTATGGATTATGGATAGTCATACTCGGGATTGCGTTGGCGAACGAATTTATCAATGAAAAACAAGCAGAAGGTTATCTGCTTGAGTTTAGGGATTTGAACCGTCACTATAAACCGATTGCGGATGCGGCTCAGCAATGGACATTGAACCACATCGACTTCTTAGAGCAATTTTCCAAACTGACGGTATTGGGTAGCGGAACATTGACGGAAACTGCGATGGAGTTGGCGATCAAATCGATCGAAGTTCAAAACCGATTCTCGATGGCCGTAGATACGGAAGAGTATCTTCATGGTATATGTGCGGCCGATCCCAAGGAAAATCTGGTGATCATGCTTGCGGATATTGAGACGGCACCATACAGTAGGAAGGTCTATCAGGCAATTAAAGAGTTCGGTCAGCCGGTCGTATATTTCGGTCATGATGCTCCAGAGGGTAATCTTTCCGTCAAACTGCTGGATTCAAAGTATTTTACGACTGCCTTGTTCTTCCCGCTGGTTCACGGTTTTATCGTTGCCTGGGCGAAAGCCAAGGACTATGGGGCTGACGGAGCAAAAGTATTTGCGTATTATCAGGAAAAACTGAAAGTTCGAGAAGACATAAAGAAGTAGCCGGGGGCTACTTCTTTTTCATCCGTTCGATCAGTTGATCCAACAGAGTTTTTCTTTCTTCGATGATTTCTTCTGCGATGAAATCGTAGGGGGGCTGATACAGAGGTTGATATGCGGTGAGCAATTGGGCATAATCCACCCGCTCGATTGAAGGTTCGATCGTTTTGTACATAACCTGATCGACGACACACACATCTTTACGTGGGTGATCCGATGCGTATTGTTGCCACATCGTTTGGATCACATACGTTTCGGGAAACCATGAGAGTAAAAAGTGCTCCGAAGCAAATGCGAACTTCTCACTGAGGATCTGGGCGGTTTCAAAATTGAGGCAAAACCATGGGTCTCCGACATATACGGTAAAATCCAATTTACGCTTTATTCCAAGCGCACGCCATATTTTCGAAAAGAAGAAATGGCGTTTTCGATAGGACTCTTTTGCCGCAAACTGCATGGCATTGGTTCCGGTATAATACCGTTCAATCGTTGCTTTGATTTTCGGGTCGGTGGAATCACCGGTGATCGTAAAGAGATTATTCGGCAGATGAGAAGCCAGTTTTGAAAGTATCTCTTCTCTGCTTAAAGCGGGCATCGTAAACTCAGTAAGGTTGATCACGTAATCAAAGTCGAAGTTTTCCGTTGCTTCTTTCATCTGATAAAGCCAGCTGCGAATCGAAGATAAATCTCCCAGACTCGCGAAATTGGTCGTCGTACTGACACGGACATTTGAGTTTCTTGCAAATACAAACGTGGCTTCATCCCGCCAGCCGGTATCATTTAATCCCAATACGACATAATCTTCTTTGCCCAAGGCATCGGCCATTTGCAATGCTTTTTCAAAGTCGTCCCGACCTTGCAATAAGTAACATATTTTCATTGATTTCACCTTCGCTATACCTATGATTATATCATAATCTCACAACGGTTTTCTCTTGTCTTGGAATATAATGGCAGATTTTGCGAACTTTTGCTTATTCCATCTAAGTTATCTATATCAACATCATCCCGAGTTCGAGCCGGATTTCCTTGTTGCCTATGTCCTGATTGGAATAACATTGAAGATCACATCCGACAAAACGGAATCCGTAGGACATGTAGAAACGGATAGCAGGAATATTGCAGCTTTGTGTCTCCAAGATCATAGCTCTTGCCCCTAAATCACGGGCGTATGCTTCCGCCCTGTTCATCAAAGCGCGACCAATCCCTTGCCCTCGATGTGGATTCAGAACCAGAAACTGAGCAATCCGGATACGGTTATTGTACTTTTCGTGATTTACCACAATGTATCCGGCAATTTCATCATTGATCATCGCAGCGAAGCTTTTGGGATTTTCCAGATAATCGGGAACCAGGATGTCCGTAAAAGATTTGCTTATTTCCTGCTCGAAAGGTTCGTACGCGAATTCAACACCAAATGAACCTTCGGATTCCATCAGGGTGGCCTTATAGTGCCCTTGGGTCACATAGTTAAAGACGATGGGTGTGGTGTTGTCCGCTTCTGTAAGTTCAATTATGTACATGACAATTACCGTTTTGATCCTTTCAGGTTCATCATAATGTTACAGGGGAAATTTGACAAGGATTTTTGGCAACCTTTCGCGAAGATGATGACGGCTATTCATGTAAACTGTTACTATTTGAAAGTTTTTGTTATATAATAAGCGCAAGGAGATTGATCATATGTTAGCTAGCGAAAGACTGATTTATATTATCAATCGGTTGGATGAGCATCCGGCCGTATCGATTCGGCAGTTATCGAAGGAGTTGGGGGTTTCGGAAGCGACGGTACGCCGGGACTTGGATGAGTTGGAACGTCAGGGACGTTTGAAACGTCAGCATGGCGGAGCCGTATTGAACAGTGTCGTACATACCCTGACACAGATTTCGGATTATCCGATGAATTTGCGCAGCACGATCAACTGTGAGAAGAAGAAAATGGTTTGTGATATGGCGTCTGTTTTAGTGGAAGATGATATGTGCATTTATGTCGACGGAGGTTCTACGACCGCATTCATCATTCCGCATTTAATGAAAAAGCGGGTGCATATCGTTACACCTAACATTATGGCCATCAAGAAAATGAAACCTTTTGCGGGGACCGTTCATATGATCGGCGGAACGTACGATATTTATCATGAAACCGTCGTAGGTTCTTTGGCGACATCGGAAGCCGGAAATTTCCGATATGATATGTCCTTTATCGGAGCGTCCGGATTGGACCCTATCACCAAAGAATGTTATTCCGCATCCCTGGAAGTCGCAGCTCAAAAGCAAGCTGTCATGAAACACTCGATCACCAATATCCTGTTGGTGGATTCAGGAAAGTTTGAGAAACGTGGTTTTTGCTTATTTGCGACCACCGATGACTTTGATATCGTCTATACCGATGAAATCCCGGCAGAGCATAATATTGAAAATCTGGCCGGTGTAGAGAAGCCTTAAAGTTAGACAGAATATCTGAATCAATCAATGAAGATACTTACTGAAATTGCTTTTGTTATTCTTTAAGAAGTATAAAATGCCGATTCGGCATTTTATTTTTCGACCAAATCGAAAAGTCTGGTATTCTTGTAAATGACTTCTTTTCCAATTTTCTCAGATCTCAGAACGCCGATTCGTTCCAAGGTTTTCAGGTATGTCATGGCCGTATTTCTTGAAACTTCTAAACTTTTCGCGAAGTGTTCATTCTTAGTGGTAAACTCATAGAAAAGCGCATCAATAAGCTCTTTTGAGTACAGTTTTGGCGCCTTCAACTTTATCATTGCTGCAATTTCATCTTGCGATTTCAGAATGGATTCAATGAAGTTCAGTGTTTCAACGGATGTAACTGTGACAGCTTCAAGCATAAACAAAATAAACTTCCTGATACCTTCTGTCGAATCACCAGATTCTTTTAATAACTGAAAATAAATGTCCTTATGACGTATAATATATCGGCTTAAGTACAATACCGGTACTTCAAGTTTTTTGGTCAGATACAGATACATTAAGTTCAGTACCCGTCCGACCCGTCCATTGCCATCATAGAAAGGATGAATCATTTCGAATTGAAGATGAATGATTGCCATACGTATCAATGAGTCAATACCGTCTTGATGATTATTGATATACTTCTCAAGGTTGGCCAAGTATTCCCTGATTTCATTTTCAGATTGTGGTGGGATATGTACAACTTCCCTGGTCCTGCTATTCATTTTGACCGTTCCAGCTGTTTTGCGTATACTTCCTTTTTCTGGTTCGACTATTTGATGAATTCCGTAAATCATGTTTACAGAAATAAAACCGTTCTCCTTTACTGATCTGCAACCTTCGATTATGGATTTACGAGAGTTTAAAACTTCTTTTGCATTTATAAATTTGGTATCCTTCAATGTAAGCTCTTTATACAGTTCGTCAAATGTAGTCAAAATATTCTCGATTTCGGAAGATTCCTTAGCCTCAATCATAGTGATTGCATTTAAAATGATGATTGGATTAGGTAAGCGATTTAACGTTCCTTAAGTTCAGACAGGTTGGCATTTGCATAAATCGCGGCCTTTAATATCTCTTTTGTTTCAAAATCCTCGCTGATAGGTAAAGTATACATGGTGATTCTCCTTAGCGCTCAAAAAGTAAAAATTTGGGCACGTTTCCATAACGTGCCCAAAATATCAATAAAAATGTGCACGTATTACAGGAAATCCCTATAATTGATTGATTTCTTCAGTCATTCTCTTTAAGTCTTCACGAATCGGTATGCTTTGCGGACAAAGCGGTTCACATGCACCGCACCACTGACACATATCTGAACGCTGCTCCGGCGGACAGTGGGTAAAGTAACGTGCCTTAGCTTTTTTAATATCCCCAAATACCCCGTAATCATTCCAAATACGGAAGTTACGCGGAATATTGACCCCAAACGGACACGGCATACAATAGTTACATCCGGTGCAGCCGTTTTTCTTACGCGAGTGAATCATGTGCGCAACTTCGCTGACTGTGGCTTGTTCAACATCATTGAGAACCGTGAAATCTGTAAATGTATTAAGATTATCCGTGACATGTTCCATAGTCGACATACCGCTCAAGATGACCTTCACATTATCCAAACTGGCGACCCAGCGCAATGCCCATGAAGATAGCGACCAATCCGGATGAATCTGTTTGAATTTTTCTTCCATATCTTCAGAAAGCCGTGCCAGGGTCCCGCCTTTGATCGGTTCCATGATGACCAATGGAATGCCCAGTTCTTTAGCCAAGGCATATCCCTTCATGCCGGCCTGAATTTCGGTATCGATATAGTTGAGCTGAATCTGACAGAAATCCCAATCGGTATAGCGTATGATTTCTTCAAATACTTCGTACTCATCGTGAAAGGAGAATCCTAACTGACGGATCTTTCCTTGTTTTTTCTTTTCGAGAAGATAACTCAACACATCCAACCTGAGTACTTTATCCCACAATTCTTTGGACAAGGAATGAAGCAGATAGAAATCAACGTAATCGACCTGAAGACGTTCGAGTTGATTTTCAAACATCTTAATGGCATCTTCATGAGAGTCGATATACCAAAGCGAACACTTGGTGGCCAGATAGAAACTGTCTCGGGGATATTTTTTCATAACTTCCCCGACAAACAGTTCACTTTCCTGTTCGTGATAGGGGTATGCTGTATCGATATAAGTTACCCCGGCTTTGATCGCGACGTCCATCATCGCTTCCGACTGAACCCGATCGATCTTCCCGTTTTCCAATAATGGGAAGCGCATACAACCAAATCCCAACAACGAAGGTTTTATCCCATCCTTTTTCATTTCACGATATTCCATAAAGAACCTCCTGCTATAGTTCAATTATACCTTTATTTCACAACAAAAGAACAACGAAATAAAAAACCGCCCGAAGGCAGTTTAGCGGAAAAACATGAAATAGATGACAGCGATGGCGACCAAGGCCAATAATATCAAGATGGACTTAATGGACTGCTTGGTTTCTTTGATATAATTGAATGTCTTTTCGAACCCTTTGCGCTTATAAATGTTTTTGGATTTAGGTTCATTCTTAATATATTCTTTGACCATGCGGTGATCGTCCATATACTTTTTAAATGATTCAAGCGAAGGACAGACGGACTTGTCTTGAACGGAAATGAAAATTGATTTCCAGTCGAGATTCGTACCTTCTTTCAGCGGATCAAAATCGCGGATCGTCGAAGGACTGACCGTTGTATTGATTTCGTTTTTCACAAAATTAGGATCTCGCTGATAGACGACTAGTGTCCGCGGAGTCGTCATATACTGTGCGACCAGTCCGGTCATCCGATCGAAGGCCGCGTGGATCTTCACCGGATCGGTCGTTACGATGGATGGAAAATCAAGCGATAAGAAGGATTTGGATTTTTCGATAAACCCGTCGGCGCTTTTTGCGGATTCAACGGCGGCATATTCGCGGAAATCAGTGTTGATGAAATAGCGGGACTTGATGTTGGCTTCGGCAGACTTGACAAAGTGCACCAGAAGCTTTGTGGCTTCTTCTTTTGACAATGTGGGTAACAGGGATTTTACTTCCTCCGTCAACTCCTCGATTTTCTTATACGGAGTGAAGGTGTAAGCCTCATCAACATATACTTCCTCGTAATCAAGGTTCTGATACGAAGAAATCAAATCAAACATTTCTTTAAAGGTTTTCATGTCTTATTTTCCTTTCTTGCGCAACGACTGCACATAAATAAGCAACCCTACCTGAAACAAACCAAACGCCGCGATTCCTAACATACCGACAAAGTATAAGGGCTGATAATCTCCGACAAAAGCCCCGGCAATCGCCGCGATCGTGATCGCCGCATACGAGACGATTCGGATATTGACGACTTTGTAGTGCTCATCCAGATGTGTCTGGATAAATCCGATGCGCTTGGGCGGTATGAAGTTTGGCTGTGGCGAAAAAGTTCGGATCTTGAAGAAGTAAAACCAGGCTTCGATAAGCAGCCATGTAATGGCACCGGCCCCAACGGTCAGAAGCAAATCTTCCTCCGTAATGATAACGGCCATCAAAGAGACAAACAAGACGATAAACAGGCGGAAATGGTAAATCTGGATGAGTTTTACGTCTTCTTTTACGACTTGATATGCTTTTTTTAATAGCGGACGGTAATAAATGAGTCTGCGGCTTTTCCCGGTAAAAATATTGATTCTCTGATACTGTGCCTCGACTTCCGACATCTTTGCTTTTGACATAGAAAAACTCCTTCTCTATGAATATTATAACGCATGGTGGATTGTTTTTAAAGAATCGCAAAGTTTGTTTGAATGTTTTTGCAATATTTAGTAAACTTATAGTAGAAAATGAAAGAATTAAAGGAAGAAATTCCATGAAAAAGGCGATTATCAGCTGTGCGGTCTTCCAACCCTACCTAAAAGAGATTTTAAAGGACAGAACAGATATTCAGTCGTTCATTTTTCTTGAGGTCAAACAGCACAATCATCCCGAGCAACTGGCTGTTTTGCTTCAAAAGGAAATTGATAAGATCGCTGATGCTGATGAAATACTGTTAATGTACGGACTGTGCGGCAATGCCATCTTGCCTTTAAAGAGCAACGGGATTCCTGTTCGGATGTTCAGAATGCATGACTGCGGGATGGCACTGTCGGGAACCCGTCAGCGATACAAAGAACTGTTTGCCCACCGGCTGAGCCAAAGTTATGCCTGTGCGGCTTATGATGTGCTTGACTCAGCCGATAACTATCGCATGTCACTGGAATATTTACGTATCAAACAGGAGTACGGTGAAGAGAATGCGGAATATATATTGGAGATGTTGCATAAGCCGAAGCATGATACCACCATCTACTTTGATTTCGGACTGGATGAAGACCGTGCTTTTCTTGAAAAAAATAAAGATCGGTCGCTGGAAATCGTTACTGGCGGTTGGCAGATGATGCTTGACTTGCTTGATTGCAAAGAGGCGGATACCGTAGTTTTAAGAGAAAATGAAGAACTGTTTGCGATATACGATCTGGACGAGGTCTTCGTCAGTAAGGAGAAATGAAATGAAACTGCAATTAGCTTTGGATGTATGTACGATCGAGGAAGGACTGAATCTGGTCGAATCGGTGAGGGAATACATCGATATCATCGAGATCGGAACGCCGCTGATCATTGAGTACGGATTACAGCCGGTTAAACTGTTTAAGGAGAGATTTCCGGATAAGCTGATATTGGCTGATGCCAAAATCATGGATGCGGGAGAGCATGAAGCCAACCTCTGCTTTTCAAAAGGGGCGGACATCGTCACGGTGTTAGGTGTTGCGCATGACTCGACGATCCGCGGCGTGATCAAAGCGGCTCAAAAGCATGGCAAGCAGGTACTGGTCGATATGATCGATGCCCATGATATACAACAGCGGGCACAGGTGATCGATCAGCTCGGAGCAGACTATTTATGCGTGCATACCGCCTTTGATATTCAGTTCTCCGGGGCCAATCCGCTAGAGGAACTGCGGTTGATTCATGAGGTGGTGAGTGAGGGTAAATCCGCGGTGGCCGGCGGTGTCAAAGTGGCCACGGTGGCTGATATAGTCAAAGAGCATCCGGCCATCATCGTGGTGGGCGGCGGAATTACCGGTCAGGCAGATCCGGTAAGTGCGGCCAGAAGAATCAAAGAAATCATGGAGGGCAAGTAAGATGAATGCCAGAGAAAAAGCGTTATTGGTCGTCTCGGAACTGAGGGAAGCTCTGACACGAATTCCGGTGGGACTGACCGATGAAGTATGTGATGTTTTATTGAAAGCGGATGAAATATTTGTGGCCGGGGCCGGCCGCAGCGGGCTGATGGCACGTGCCTTCTGTATGCGACTGATGCATTTGGGCTTGCGCAGTTATATGGTCGGGGAAGTCGTTACGCCTAACCTGCGTAGCAGCGGGGTTTTGGTGATCTGTTCGGGTTCCGGCGAGACAAAGAGTCTGGTTTCAATGGCCGAAAAAGCCGTGTCCTTGGGTGCGCCGATCGTTTTGGTGACCATCAATCCGGAATCGACCATCGGCAGGATGGCCAATGTCATCGTCAAGATCGATGCCCCATCGCCCAAAGCGGTCAAGGAGGGCGATATCATCTCGATTCAACCGATGGGGAATCTGTTTGAACAAAGTCTGTTGCTTTATCTGGACATCTTGGTCATGGTGCTGATGGATCGGATGAACATCCACAAAGATAACATGTTTGCTCGACATGCGAATTTAGAGTAAAAGCCGGAATTCCGGCTTTTTGATTGAAAATGAAAGAAAATGCAAGAATATGATAATTATTTATTGTAGAAGTTGTGAATCTGACCTATAATATAGATGAAATATGAGAGGAGATCGTTATGCCAAGAAGAAAGAGCGAAATA
>DDYT01000031.1 GCA_002348095.1 Erysipelotrichaceae bacterium UBA2227
TTTTAGACCCGCACGCTCCGCATCTTTACGTGAAGAACTTTTCTTGACTTCTTTGGCAATATGCATACGGATGCGATGGCTGTATTGTAATAACAAATAACAGTACAAACTCATCTTGTCCTCAAAATAAATATAGAAAGTCCCGGGAGCAACATTAGCCAGTCCCGTTATATCATTGATGGATGTCCCGTGATAGCCCTTTTTATAAAACAATTGCTCAGCCGCGTTGGTCAATCGATCCAACGTTGCCTGACCTCGTTTTGTTTTGGGTTGATTTACTAATGATTGCATACACACACTCCTATGGATGCACCTATAATATCACGATGCATGAATTCTGACAATGAACTATCCAATCTTAAAGGTAACATGATCGGCCAAGACGTAACCCAACACCAAAGAAGTAAACAAATAGGGCTTCTCATACATGGACGCATGACCCGAATCCGGAATGATGACCATTTGCGAATTTGGGACTTGACTGGCCAGAAAATGCTGCTCTGCTAAAGGTGTGATGTAGTCATTTTCGCATCCAACGATTAATGTTGGTACGTGAATATTGTGAACTTCATCCGAAACATCGTGATACTCAGCACTGTTGGTCAGCCGTACCATCGCATCGGTAAATACCGGATTACTGAACAAAGGCAAAAGAATCGATTTTCTTTGCTCGATCCACGCCGCATTTCTGCTAAAGAATTGCGGAGAGTAAATCGTCGGGATCGTGGTCGAGTAATACGCCTGACCATCGGATGCGGCCTTGTTCCAGGCATAGCCGATCTCGCGTAACCAAGGCGATGTCTTGGCGGTCGTATTAAACAAAAGCAATCGTTCCAGACGCTCCTGATATTTCAAAGCGAATTTCATCGCCACTTCCCCACCATAGGAAATCCCAAACAGGTAGACCTTACTCAGCCTCAAATGATCGATGAGTGCTTTAATTACTTCCACCTGCAATGACTGATCATAACTCTGACCAGGTAGTTTACTTGAATTCCCCTGATCAAGCATATCAACCAAAATCAGGCGGTTATACTGACTGAATGATTTAACAAAGGATTGCCAGCTGACCGTGGACATCATGATACCGTTTAAAATGATCAGCGGTTTGCCCTCACCATACGACTCATAGTAAACGGAATAATCTTTAAATGGAAACGTCGCCATCAGATGATCCCGATTTCCTTCGCTTGAGCTAGCAACTCATCTCGAAATTTCGGATGAGCGATTTCAATCAGACGTTGAACCCGTTGGCGAATGTTGGTTCCGCGCAAAGCGGCCACTCCATATTCGGTTACAACATAATCTACATCGTTTCTTGATAAGGTAACGGCCGCACCGACTTTTAACTGTGCAACGATTTTAGATATTTCGACCCGTTCCCCTTCTTCATTTTTGACCATGGCAGTCGAATACAAAGCAATAAATGATTTCCCGTTTTTCGCTTTTTGTGCGCCGATAGCCGTATCCGCCTGACCGCCGGTACCACTGAACTGAACTGAACCGATTGACTCTGAACAGCACTGACCGGTCAAATCGATTTCCAATGTCGTATTGATGGAAATCTGATTGTCATTCAATCCGATGATATGAGGGTCGTTGACATAATTTCCGTCCAAAACCATGACGGAAGGATTCTGATCAATAAACTCATACAGTTCTTGTGAGCCCAACGCAAAGGTACAAACCATTTTCCCACGATGCAACGTCTTCTTCGAACCGTTGATCACGCCTAGTTTCGCCAGTTTCATCAGTCCGGTCGTCAGCATCTCCGTATGAACACCCAAATCCTTCTTGTTAACCAATGCATTTGCGACAGCATTGGGAATTCCCCCGATACCAAACTGTATGCAATCGCCATCCTTAACGAAATCCGCAATGTACTGTCCGATTTTCAAATCCTTCTCATTGATTGGCGCTTCCGGAAGGACAGGAACCGGATAATCAGTTTCTATTATGTAATCAATATCATTAATATGAACTTCCAAATCGCCATAGGTTTTGGGCATGTTCGGATTCATTTCCAAAATGACGACATCCGCTGCCTCGATCATGCGCTTCTCATACGTATTTCCGGTTGATAAAGAAACAAACCCGTGTTTGTCAACAGCACTGCAACTGCCTACGTAAATATTCGGCTTGATAAAATCTAACCGTTTCACTCCGGCCAAATGCAAATGATTGGGAATAAAGGATATATTACCGTTTTTATGAGCCTTCCGTAAAGCCGGTGAGTAAAACCAACCATCCACAAAAAACGTTTCCTTAAATTCTTCCTTCATAAATGGGAAATCTGACATTGGTAAGCAATTGGTGACCGTAACATCCTTTACGCGGTCAGCAATCGTATGCAACTGCATCAGAAAATCACGACCTTCCGCCGCACCAAGTCCGGTAACGATGACATCTTTGGATTTTACAAGCTCTAATGCCTGTTCTACTGAAACCACTTTACTTGAATAGTCCATGATATCCTCCTTAAGGAATATGCGGGAGAGGATCCTCTCCCGCATCATAAATGATTACTTACCTAATAATGCACTGATCGATTTCAAGCCGTCAACGACTGCCCATTTGGTCGGAGCGGTCGGATCGACTTTGGAAAGATTCATTTCCTGGGTTCCGGCACGCAGACCGTTACCAAAATCAATTTGTCCGCCGAACGGATTGCTGATCGGTGCTGATTCCATCGCATCAAGGTATTTTTCCCAAGTGATGACTTCATCTGCTTCCAGACGACGCAAACCTTCAGTGAAGAAATGGGCAGCGATCCAACCGGTCATTGCAAATGCATTGGTAGCATAATCCGGAGCTGCTGCAGCGAATTTTTGCAGTTCAGTCATACGATCGCCTTCAAAGGATACCCAACCGTTACCGTAAACATCAAATTTCCCGGCAATTTCGTTTTCGAACTGACCTGCGATAACAGGAGCAACGTTAACATACGTTGTGATAACATCCTTATTGACTCCTTGAGCAGCCAATTCTTTAATGATCGTACCGATCGTTGCCTGAATAGCGGCACCGATAATGAAATCAACGTTCGCTTCTTTAATTGTGGTAACAGCTGCGGATACATCGGTAGCACCGGCTGTTACTTGTGCTTCAACCAAGGTCAAGCCTAACGCCTGGGCTTGTTTTTGAGCACCCCACAATAAATCTTTACCGGCATCATCATTGGTATAAATAATGCCGATTTTCTTTGCATCACTTAAAGCAACAGCACGGGCAACCATGATCTGACCTTCGGTTCTGTAAATCGGTTGAACCGGCATGATTCCACGGTCACGGCCTACTGCTTTATCATTATACAACTGACCGATACCGGTAGCAAAGTAAACTGCCGGGATCCCATAGTCTTTTAAATCTTCCAGCGTCGCACCGACGACCGGTGTGCCGAAGTGGCCGACGATTGCAAATACTTTTTCATCTTCAACCATCGTTTGTAAGCAGGCTTTACCTTTAATTGGATCAAACTCGTCATCTTGGTGCAAGAAACGGACTTTACGGCCGTTGATGCCACCGGCATCATTCAATACTTTCAAATAAGCTTCAATGCCCGCGATAAACGGAACACCGACAGGTGCAAATGCACCGGAAGTAGCCGCACAGTTTGCAATCAGGATTTCTGTATCGGTTACACCTTGAGCTGCTTCTTCCTTTACTGCAGGTTGACATGCGGCTAACGACGCCGTAATGAGTGTCACTGCGAGAAGAACCAATAATTTCTTAAACATCACTTTTCCTCCTTGTATGTGAATGCCTTTTGCATTACTACCATGTTAATGTGATCCCAGATAAGCTTCGATCAGCTTGGGATCATTCTTCAATATTTCTGCCGGACCATGGGTGCTGACGGCCCCCAGTTCCAATACATATGCATAATCAGCGACCTTCAGCGTTTGCGCCGCATTTTGCTCGACGATGATAACTGTTGTGCCTTCATTTTTGATTTCCCGGACGATATTCATGATATCTCGGATAATCAACGGCGCAAGACCCAACGACGGTTCATCCAGAAGTAATATTTTCGGATGACTCATCAAGGCACGGGCAATCGCCAGCATCTGCTGCTCGCCTCCTGACAGTGTTGATGCAATCTGATTTTTTCGCTCTTTCAGTACCGGGAAATACCGATAAACCCGCTCAAAGGACGCTGCGATTTTCTTTTTATCCCTTACTGTGAATGCGCCAACCTTCAGATTCTCTTCCACCGTCAGATCACGAAACACCTGACGTCCTTCCGGTGACTGGGCAATTCCCATTTGTGCAATCTTGTTGGGTTCCAGTTTCCCGATTTCTTTGTTATAGAACAGGATGCTTCCTTCTGCCGGTTCGATCAGACCGGAAATCGTCCGTAACGTCGTGGTTTTCCCTGCGCCGTTAGCTCCCAGGATGGCAACGACATCCCCTTCTCGCACTTCCATATCGATTCCCTTAAGTGCTTCAATAGCCCCATAACGGACTTTCAACCCCTTAATGTACAGTGCTGTCTTTTTCATGTTCTTCTTCCTCACTGTTCCCCAGGTATGCCCGCTGAACCTCCGGATTCCGTTGAATTTCTTTAGCATTTCCGACGGCCAAGAACTGACCGAAGTTGATGGCACAGATCCGATCGCAAACATCCATGACCAAACGCATATCATGTTCGACCAACAGGATCGAGCAAGCAAATTCATCACGGATCTGACGGATCATCTGCGCCAACTGGACTGTCTCGACATCATTGAGTCCGGCTGCCGGTTCATCGAGGATGATCAGTTTCGGCCGACACATCAATGTCCGTGCAAATTCGACTTTCTTAAGAATTCCGTACGGTTGCCCAAAGGCGATCATATCTTTTCTCTCATAGATACCCAACCGGCGAAGGATTTCTTCTGCTTCTTTACGAAGTTCTTTCTCTTCCCGGATGGCCCGGGGCAATTTCAACGCCTGTTCCAACACCGTGGACTTAAAGTCGATATGCGCCCCAACCAGAACATTGTCAATCAGACTCAACTCCCGGATCAGTTCGACATTTTGAAAGGTTCTCACAAGCCCGAGTTTGATGATTTCATGAACCTTATGCTTGGTCAGCTCTGTCATCTGACCGTTACGGTCGCGAAACAGCAGCGATCCGGCATTAGGTTTATAAAATTGTGTTATACAGTTAAATACCGTCGTTTTCCCGGCTCCGTTGGGACCGATCAATCCGAAGATTTCACCCTCCATAATGGAGAAAGATAAGTTATCTACGGCTTTTAATCCACCAAAAGCGATTGATAGACCATCGATTTTCAGGATTTCATTTTCCAGCATCATGAATACCCTTACCCTTTCTGCCAAAATATTTGATCCACCACTTCTTGATGTCATAACGTAAATATACGATTCCATTGGGATAAAACATGATGACCAAGATGATCAGTATACCGTTAAACATGTAGGATAACTGATTAAAATATGGGATTTGCTTTAAGAAGATGTCCGGAACTGCAAAGATGATAAATGCCCCGATGACCGTTCCGTATATCGAGCGAAGTCCGCCGATGATAATCATCGCCAGAAAATCCAAAGAAAGCTTCAGAGACCAAATCGATGGATAACTGTAGCGTACGAAGTGAACATACAAGACACCGGCTAATGCGGCAAATGCGGTTGCAAAGGCAAATGCGATCAATCGGTACTTCAATAAATTCACGCCCATCGCTTGCGATGCAGCCTCACTGCCACGCATGGCATTGAGTGCCCGACCCAACTGACCGTTGACCATGTTATACATCAGAATCATGACCAGTACCATGACGATGATGATCAGATAGTACGTCGTTGCCCGGTCCAGAGTCATGTTGAAAAAAGACGGAAATTTCGCGGCTTTTCCGCTAAACCCATTGGTAAATGTGTCAAACTCTTCAAAGGTTTTTCGGATGACTTCGGATACGGCCAAGGTGGCAATCGCCAAGTACATACCTTCAATTTTCAATGAGACCAACCCGACCAATATACCGATGATCGTGGGTATAGCGACAGCTACTACCAAAGAAGCCAGAAACGGCCAACTCAGATCCACCGTGAGATAAGCGGAGATATACGCAGCCAAACCCATAAATCCGGCAGTTCCCAATGATATGAGTCCGGAGTATCCCAACAAAAGGTTCAATCCCAATGCAGCAATCGCATAAATCAGCGTTCCGCCAATGGTAATTATGTATCCCGAACGAATAAACGGGAATATCTGAGCCAATGTCGGCAGAGTGGCCAATAGTAATCCAAACAGAATAAACTGCAGATACGGGTTTTTAAGTATTTTGAAATTTTTCATATGTGCCTACACTTTCTTGATGATTTTCTTGCCAAACAAGCCATGCGGCCTGAAAATCAAGAATGCCAGGATCACAATGTATAAAATCTGACCGCCCCAAACAGATGACACATAATATGATAATAAGTTTGCGCTGATACCAATCATATAAGCTGCGAAGATTGGCCCGTAAAAGGTTTGAAACCCGCCGAGAACACAGGCGATAAGCGCATTGATCTGAACCTGATCCATCAGGTTCAGGCTGACTGATGTCATGGGTGCGACCATGACTCCGGAAAATACACCGAGAACGCCGGCAATCGCCCATGCGAACATCGTGACGGTTTTTGTCGGAACACCCATCAGGCGTGCTGTATACTCATTGGACGCCGTGGTACGGACAGCAAGTCCCCATTTGGTTTTCTGTAATACATAGAACAAGATAACCATCAGCACCAAGCCAAAGGTAATGTTAAATACACCGTTATATGAAATATTCGCCCCAAGGATTTTCAGGTCTCCGGCATTGATCAGACGAGGCAATGTCAAAGGATCGACCCCGAAAAACAGTGGAGTGATACCCAAAACGACCATAATCAATCCCAAGGTAATGATCTGCTTAGCTACCGGCGACACTTTCTTCGTGTGCCGTATGACAACCAAGTCAATCAGGATCCCTATCGTGATCGCACTGACAACCCCACCGAGGATCGCCAGCCATAGCGGCATTTTCGTACTGATAAACAAAACTGTGACCACAAATGTACTGAACATACTGACAACCCCTTGAGAGAAGTTGGTAATGTTCGAAGTGCGATAGACAATGATGATACCCAAAGATGCAAGAGCATAGACACTTCCTGTCTCAAGACTTCGTAATAAAATCTGCAGAAATATACTCATACGCATTCTCCCCAACGGATGACATTGGCTGCCCAGACGTAGCCGATCCCGGCAGCTAGCATACAAACGACCGTGCCATTTTTTACTTTTTCTTTTTCTATAGCCAAAGCCAACGATAATATCTGATCGACCTGGCCGATATGCCCATAATCCTCAAGATAGATGGACTGTTCTTCACTCAATTTCAAATCTTGCAACATCCCCAGATGTCCGGAACGTTTTATATGCAGGATAGCCAAGTAATCAAGTTCGTTTTTTGCTATGTGTGATTTCTCGAATGCCTTATCAATGCATGTCAGCCAATTGTGCTGCGAAACTTCATTCAAGCGATTTTTCATGACCTCTGGCTGCAATAACCGCAATGATTTGTATGCCTCATCAATATTATCTTTAGTGATCGGTCGGCAGGTACCACCGATTTCAACACCGGCCGTACGAGCCAACGAACCATCCGCAATGATGTGTGAGCCCAGTAATAAATTTCTGTTATGATTTTTCTTTAGTAGAATAGCTGCCCCACCGGCTCCAAGATTGTACATCATTGACATATTCTTATCCGTATAATCGACAAAGTCGCCATTGCGATAACCGCCGCACACCAACACAGTATGGATATCCTCGTCTGCCAACAGCATATCTTTGGCCATTTTCAGTGCGGTGACAGAAGTACAGCAACGATTTTGAACATCTACGCCCCAGGCATTGACAGCCTTAATACGATCCTGAATATAGAGTGCGGAGGTCGTCAGCGGGTATTCTTTCCATTCTTCCCCAAAACACAGAATCACATCGATGTCTTTTGGATCGGTGCCTGTCTTTTCAAGGCAGTCCAAAGCGGCTTTTGCACCCATTTCCTGGGTCCCATCCTGTTCACCCGGCAATCTTTTTTGTCGGATGCCCAGTTTCTCGATGACAGCCTGTTCACTCCATACTCCTAACGTTGCAGCAGAGATTTCTGCTGCTGTCATGACCCTTTCTGGAAGATAGATACCCACTCCGACAATTCCGACATTCACTTCTTTACCCATCGGGTATCTCCTCCTTAAGCGAGTTTTTCTTTTAATGTAGAAATAAACAAGTCCAAATCATCGGTGATGACCGAATGGCCGGCATTTTCAAACAATACGAGTTCTGCCTTATCTCCAAATCGTTTTTTCATATCATGGGCATACATGACCGGAACGACCAAGTCTTTTTCGCCGTGCAATATTACGATATCCGCAGTGATCAGATCCATCCGGCCGCTGCCGGCCACAACGCCGTTATGATCGTGCGTCATATTGAATACGACCAATCCGTAGTCTACATCCACGATATTGCGCTGTTTAAGCATGGCTTCCAGATAATGATCATACTCCTCTTCGCTGGGTTGATTCATGTTGTATATGACGGCATTCCAGATAGCTTTAAGCATCGCTTTATCACGATTGGCATATGCAGCTACAATAGGCAATACTTGAACAGGATCAACAGCGATTTCTTCTTTGGTTTTCAATAACTCTGTCAAAACGGGCTGATAACTGGCATCTTTCTTAAACATCGGATATCCGGTCAGTCCGACGGAGTCCAATAAGACTACTTTCTTAACTTTTTCTTTTAACTCCGCTGCCATTTCCAATACGACACCACCGCCGGTCGACCAACCGACCAGAATACAAGAATCTACATGTAATCCTTCAAGCAGATCGATCAGATCCGATCCGAATTCCAGAAGTGAGTTTAGTTCTTTCTGATAACTGCTGTCCCCGAAACCGCGCATATCCGGAGCAATGATTTGATAATCATTTTCCAGTTTTTCCATCGTGGTCTGCCAGTGGACGGATGAACTCATGTTCCCATGAACTAAAACAAGAAACGGTCCTTTTTCTCCGGCTTTACGATAGGCGATCGTTTCGCCGTTGGCACAGGTATGAAAATGTACGGGATATTGCTTCATAGACGCATACCTCCGTCAACACTCAGCACCTGGCCGGTGATATAGGATGATTCTTCACTGGCTAAGAAAAGGGCAACATTGGCAATTTCATGCGGCTGACCCAAGCGTCCCAGCATGGTTTGCTTAGCAAATCCATCGAGCAGCTCTTGCGGTACGGTTTTTAAGATATCGGTCATCGTGTATCCCGGCGCAATCGCATTGACGCGGACATTGCCGCCTTTCATAGCAAACTCCTTTGCCCAGGTTTTGGTCAGTCCGATCAGTCCGGATTTTGTGGCCGCATAATTAGCCTGTCCGATATTTCCAAAAACACCGACAACGGAGGATATATTGATGATCGATCCGCCCCCGTTGGTTTGCATTAGCGGGCCGATATGACGTGTCAGATTGAAAACGCCTTTCAGATTGACATCAATGACCAAATCCCATTGTTCATCGGTCATTTTTCTTGTCAGTGCATCTCGGGTGATTCCGGCGTTGTTGATCAGTATATCGATTTTCCCATACTTCTCAACGACATAGTCGAAAAACTTTTTACAACCTTCCCCGTCGGTAACATTCAGGGCATACCCTTCTACATTTTCTGCTTCATAACTCAGGGCGCCCATATCAACAGCAATGACCTTTGCTCCTTCTTTAGCGAAGAGCTCCGCCATGGCTTGTCCTAATCCACGTGCACCACCGGTGACGACTGCTACTTTACCTTCAAGTCTCATTGTGTTTCCTCGTCTTTCTTTGGATATTGATTATATGTTCTTTAAAATGATAGCCGTACCCATGCCGCCGCCGATACACAGCGACGCCAAACCGTAGGTCACATTCCGTTTCTTCATTTCATAGACCAGCGTTGTCATGATGCGGTTACCGGATGCTCCGACCGGATGGCCCAGTGCAATTGCACCGCCGTTTACATTACACTTAGAAATGATTTCGTCAGCACTGACACCATGTTCTTCGCTGATTTCTTTAATTACTCCAAGCGACTGTGCCGCAAACGCTTCATTAAGTTCGAACAGTTCCATATCACTCAGTTTCAATCCGGCGTGCAGAAGGGCCATGCGGATTGCCGGTGTCGGGCCTAATCCCATGATGGTCGGATCAACTCCGCCTTGACCGAATCCGACGATTTCTGCCATCGGTTTTAATCCAAATTCATTCACTGCTTTTTCGGATGCGATCAGCATGACGCTGGCACCATCGTTGATTCCTGAGGCGTTTCCGGCAGTGACTGATCCGTCCTTCTTAAATGCGGGACGCAACCCTGCCAACTTTTCTAAGGTCGTTTTACGGTTGGGATATTCATCGGTATCAAATACAACGACTTCCTTACCGACTTTCACTTCGATGGGTACGATTTCATCTTTAAACTTTCCGGCATCGATCGCGGCGATCGCTTTCAGTTGAGAAGAAATGGCAAACTCATCTTGCTGCTGACGGGTAAATCCGTATTTCGATACGATATTTTCTGCAGTAACTCCCATATGAGAACCGTCAAAAGCATCCCACAGCGCATCGACGAGCATATGATCTTCCATATTCAATGCACCCATTTTTACACCTGAACGCACATTGTAATTGAGCAGATACGGTGACTGACTCATCGATTCGGTACCCCCGGCAAGGATCATGTCCGCCAGATTGGCTTTGATGCTGTTTGCGGCAAGCATGACGGCCTTCATCCCGCTTCCGCAAGCAATGTTGATGCTGTATGCCGGAACTGTTACCGGGACACCGCCCTTGATTGCTGCCTGGCGTCCGACGCCTTGTTTTTGCCCTGCAGGTAAAATGTTACCGATGATGACTTCATTCAGCTTCGAAGGATCGATCTTGGTTTCTTCGAGGACGGCCCTGATACAGGCGGCTGCCATTTCCGGTGCAGTAACGTTTTTTAAAGCTCCCAAATGACTTCCGATGGCGGTACGCTTAGCGCTGACTAAATAGACTTTGCTCATTTCAGTTCTCCTTTTTCTATAGATTGGTTGTAATAAATATGAAACGTGATTCACCTTACATATTAACAATAATGCAATCAATTATTATTGTCAACAGAAATATTGTAACCGTTTACACTTTCATCAAAAAGTGCTTGACGAACCCTTCATCAACCCTTAAACTAAACATGAAGGTTCATTCATGTTTTTACGAAATGAATACCTTACTTCTATTGTATACTGTAAGTATAAAGGAAAGGCGGAATCCTATGTCAGTGATTATGTCCCTAAATTCCGGCAGCTCTTCGTGCAAATTTCAACTCTACACGATGCCGGCTGAAACAGTTATTTGCTCAGGTATCTTCGAGCGAATCGGTTTACCTGAAGGTAGTTACTCCATGGAGTTTAACGGAAGCAAAATCTCACAAACACTTCCACTCCCTAATCATCAGAGTGCAATCGAGATTCTCTTAAAACTTTTGGTCGAACATGGTGTCGTGTCATCATTGGATGATCTTGCCGGCATCGGCCATCGGGTCGTTCATGGCGGTGAAAAGTATAAAAATTCAGTCGTTTTTGATGAGGAAGTTGCTCATGATATCGAAATGCTCTGCGACTTAGCTCCGTTGCATAACCCGGCAAACCTTCTTGGATATCGCGTTTTAAAAGAGCTTTTACCGCACACCTTGCAAGTTGCAGTATTTGATACAGCTTTCCATCAGTCGATGGATAAGGTCAGTTTTATGTATCCGATTCCACTGGAATATTATGATCAGTATAAAATCCGTAAATATGGTTTCCATGGCACATCTCATCTCTATGTTACCCAGCGGGCACGACAGATCCTTGGTGAAGAGAAGAGCCGTCGGCTCATCTGCTGTCACTTAGGCAATGGCGGATCTTTGTCCGCAGTTCTTGATGGTCAGTGTGTCAATACATCGATGGGATTTACACCATTGGCAGGGATTATGATGGGTACCCGTTCCGGAGATATTGATCCTTCGATCATGGCTTATCTGGCACAAAAAGAAAATTTGAGTGTCGCTCAAATCACCGATATCTGTAACAAAAAGTCCGGGATTCTGGGAATCTCCAAAGTATCTTCGGATATGCGTGATATCGAAGAGGCCATCGCTCAAGGCGATGAAAATGCGGATCTGGCGCGCAAGATGTATGTCCAGCGTGTCGCCATGACGATCGGATCGTATATCGCACAACTGGGCGGTTGTGATGCCATATTGTTTACCGCCGGCATTGGGGAGAACTCCGTTCCGATTCGTCAGCTGGTCATTGAATATATTTCTGAGGCTTTCTCAATCAAACTTGATGTTGAGGAAAATAAAAAACGAAGACAAGAAACGATCATATCAACCCCTGAATCTAAAATAACGGTCATGGTCATCCCGACCAATGAAGAACTGGTGATTGCTCGCGATACTTATACACTATATCAGAACTAGTTATCCCGGCCAGCGTATCCTCCTTAAGACACCTCCGGGTTATTAGATGCCTGAATAAGGCACAAAAAAATGAGCAATTGCACCTTGCTCATTTTTATTTTTATTGAGTCAGTGTCTGATAAACCAAATCGATATCTCCGGCTTCCACAAGTTTCTCCACTGTCTCCAACTCAGCAAACACCGTAGCCAAGTTAGATAAAATCGCCATGTGCTCACCGTCTTTTCCAGCCAGTCCGACAATGACTTTTGCGGTGTTCCCATGCCAATCGATACCGTCGGGGACGATCAGCACCGCCATTCCGGAAGCAATGATTTCATCTTTTACATCATGTACGCCATGAGGAATGGCTAACAGATTGCCTAAGTAAACGGACAGATCTTCATCTCGCCGATGCATTCCGGAAATATACCCTTCTTTGACATACCCGCTGTCAACTAACATCACACCGACTTTGTCAATGGCTTCTTTCACTGTCATGGTTTGCTTTTCAATGATAATGTTCTCTTTCATCAAAATCGGATTTGCTTTTTTACTTTTAAATGAAAATTTCATAATTGTCCTCCTCTATGGCATCCGGCGCAACATTTCATTGCGATACCAGCGTGTACATGTATTTTCTATTTCCTTGACTATTTTATCATGATTTCCGTCAATGATCGCCATAGAAAGACGATTATCTTCAATACAGCTCTGACTGATCTGACTCAGTATCTCTCCGTGAATTTTTTGTGACGGAGAACCAATCAACATCAATAAAATTCCAGCAGCGTTTTTTGCCTGTGGGTCTTTAAATCCGCTTCCATCACTCAATAATATTTTGACGACCGGCTCTTTTGTTGCTGTCGTTTTGGCATGGAAGAGGATGATTCGCTCATTTTCCAGGATGACCGAGCCCATTGACTCTCTTCTCAACAAGTCACTGTGAATCTGCCGGATGACAGATGCATCGTCAGATACGCTATGAGCACTGAATCCAATCATCTGATCCATTGAGCTGTCGGAAGGAATCTCAATTACTTCCAGTTGTTTTATAAGTTTCTTAATCATATCATTGATTTGTTCAATTTCACTGATTTTATCTGACAATGATTCGTCTTTTTGCAATGAATCACTTTTCCTCGATTTTGTCTGTGCGATAGCAGCACGGATTTTTTCAATATCCTGTTGGGCAAGCAAAGGATGCACATATACACTCGGTAATGTCGATTGTTTTAAAATCAGTGTTGTAACTAACAAGTCTACGTCATTTTCAATACCTTCTTTGACATCTTCCATGGCTAATGGTCTTACCTCGTGAATCTCGGGAAACAGCGTTCGTATCCTTGAGGAAAGCAAACTGGAGATTCCGATACCCGAAGCACATACGACGCCGATACGTATTGTTCGGCTGCCTTGCATACGCTGATTCAACCGTTCCATGGCCGCCCCAAAGTGCATGGCGATATAGCCGATCTCATCTTCAGGGACTTTCTGTTGCAACTGTTCTTCGATGACAATACATGCTGACTTTGCGTTTTCGAATATGTCCGCATACTGCTCTTTTATTTGATCAAGCAACGGATTGCGGATTTCAAGATGATAATGCATGCGGGTAAGTGCCGGACGAAGATGGGTAATCATGCCTGCTTCAAGTACACTGTCATCGATCAGCGAAACCCCTGTGATTTGCTGATAACGGTGGACAATCATTTCTACCATCCGTTTGATATCATAATCCTTAACCAAAACCTGTAAGTCTTCATCGACCGACGAATCCAAGTAACGCAGTTTGGCTCCTTTCAAATGCATCAGGATATAGGCAATTTCCGCATCCGGGAACTCAATATCGAACTCATCTTCCATGTATTCAGCCAAGATCTTGGCTTTATCATAATCATCATCACTTTTAAGTTCCTCAAACAAATGGGAGTCGATATCGATATTTTCATGATTGATCATTCGTTCGATCGCTATAGTCAGATGAATGACCAGCCCAATAAATGAACTTTCAGCCATACGCTGCAAGTAGCCTTCTTTATTTTCTTTCAGAACTTCAATAACCCTGATCAGGATTTTGCGATTCAGCAGACTCATGATTCCATTGGGTTCATTGGCAGAAAAGTAATCTTCAAAGTCAAATTTGTCGCGATGCATGTAAATCAGATCCATCATTTTGTTTTCTTCCAATTGCATATGAACGAAATCGGTCATGGCTTTACGGACATCATCCTCATTACCTTCCAGATAAACGCCTAAGCCCGGTCGACGGGTCAGTTTCAAACGATATCGGTCAAACCACTCATCCAGCAAGTCCATATCGTTGGATATCGTTGCTTCCGAAACATCAAACAATTGTGCAAAGGTTACCAGTTTCACGATGCTTTTATTTTTCAGCAGTTCAGCCGTAAGCATCATCCGGCGTTGTTCTTTGTCATAGAATCCCAACGTAGACTGATGATCCATCAGTGTCTTAAGCAAGCGGCTTTTATCTGCCGCCTCGCCTAACAGGCGAATCCCGACACCGGCTTTGGTTTCCAATTGCATGCCGAAAGGCTGCAATATCCGATTGCATCCTTGAATTTCTCTGAAAAGAGTTCTTTTACTTGTGCCTAACTTTTCTGCCAAGGATGCTACCGGTACATAATCCTCATGTTCAACCAGTAAGATAAGCAGTTTGATCAGACGTGGAGAGAATACGTTCAAGTTCAGCGTCATGATTCCACCTCTTCTATATTATAGCAAGTCCGAGCGATTATTCACGAGTTCGAACTTGAATCTTGCCATATGACTTGTTGCCAAAAATAAAAAAGAGAGGTTTTACCCTCTCTAACATGATTATTTAACTAACTTGGCTACGATTTGATCGTACTCAGGAGCACCGACGAAGTTGGTAATCGTAACGACTTCAGCTTGCGGAGCTGCAGCTTTTGCACGGGCAGCCAGCGTCTCATGCGTAACAACGATTTGGCAATCCGCCGGAATATCTTCGATAGCTTTATGAACGACTTCGATATCCAATCCGGCAGCCTGAACTTTTTTGCGCAGTGTGGTTGCACCCATAGCAGAAGAACCCATACCGGCATCACAAGCGAAGACGATTTTCTTGACAGCGACTTGTTTTAAGTTGCCTTTCAAATCTTTGACTTGAGCCTTTGCAGCTTCCAGATCAGTGTCTTTATCTGTAAACTTCAAGATAACAGCAGCCACCAGGAAGGAAACAGCCGCAGCGACAGCAATACCGATCAAGACCGGAATCAAACCGCCTCTTGGAGCCATGGCAGCCAAAGCGAAGATTGAACCCGGAGACGGTGTAGCAACAAGACCTGCACCTAAGACAGAGAATGTCAGGACACCGGCAGCACCCCCGGCGATAACAGCTAAGACCAACAACGGATTCATCAATACATATGGGAAATAAATTTCATGAATACCACCTAAGAAGTGGATGATCATAGAACCCGGAGCCGATTGTTTAGCCAAACCTTTACCGAAAACGAAGTATGCTACCAAGATACCCAAACCCGGACCCGGATTGGTTTCGATCAAGAAGAAGATCGATTTACCGGCAGATGCCACTTCATTGACACCCAAAGGACCGAAAATACCATGGTTAAGTGCATTGTTTAAGAACAGTACTTTTGCAGGTTCAACTAAAATGGATACTAAAGGCAATAATCCTGCGTCAACGACGGTTTTAACTGCAGCAGATACGACATCAATTCCACCTTGTACGGTCGGACCGATGACGATGTATGATACCAAAGCAGCACCCAAACCGATAAGACCCAGCGAGAAGTTATTGACCAACATTTCAAATCCACCCGGGATTTTCCCTTCGATGGCTTGGTCAAATTTCTTCAGTAACCATGCGGATGCCGGACCAACGATCATAGCACCGATAAACATCGGAACAGCTGAACCGACGATGACACCCATCGTAGCTACAGCACCGATGACGGCACCGCGGGCACCATGGACGACGCGACCGCCCGTGTAACCGATCAATACCGGCAACAGGTAGACGATCATCGGGCCGACTAATGCGGACAGATTTTCATTTGGAGTCCATCCGGTTGGGATGAATAAAGCGGTGATGAAACCCCAAGCAATGAATGCACCGATATTGGGCATGACCATGCTGCTGAGGAAGCGGCCAAATACTTGAATTTTTTCTCTCATAATACAACCCCTTTCAATTGTTTTAGAGATGTTTCTCTACACTTTCAGTATAGTGGCAGCGTTTTCAACAATCAATTTATAGAAATGTAAGGTTGTCAGTAGCCAATGATGACAGGATTAGGGAATGAAAAAGGGGTTGCCCCCTTAACCTGTATTACCATTTCGATTGCGAATAAAGACATGTTTGATGTTGGTCTTCCCGCTGCGACGTTCATCTATTTCAAACACTTTCAGGTTTTTGACCAATGCCGTCAGTTTCTGAAATCCATAGTTACGGGGGTCAAAATCCGGTTTCTTCTTCATCAGGAAGGTTCCGACCTCACCTAAGAAGGCGTATCCGTTATCATCCGCCAAATCCTCAATCGCGCTGGATATCAGACTGATGACCTCTCGTCTGGCCTTCTCAGACATGCTCACTTTTTCCGGACTTTCTTTTTTAGCGGTCAGCTTATCGATGACTTCCACATAAATAAACTTATCGCAGGCAACGATGAAAGGGTTGGGTGTTTTCTTTTCACCGATCCCGATGACCCGCTTGCCTGCTTCACGTAAACGGATGGCCAGTCGGGTAAAATCGCTGTCCGAAGATACGATGCAAAAACCTTCGATATTTTGCGAATAAAGAATATCCATCGCATCAATGATCATCGCACTGTCAGTCGCATTTTTCCCCGTCGTATAGCCATATTGTTGGATCGGGGTGATTGCATTTTCTAAAAGCACCGGCTTCCAGCCGCTTAGGTTCGGCTTGGTCCAGTCCCCATAGATGCGCTTGATATAAGGAGTTCCGTAGAGCGCAATTTCCTCCATTACATTCTTTATATTGGCATAGGGTACATTATCTGCGTCAATCAGTACCGCCAACCGTAAATCTTCTCTCATTTCCATTTGTTTCACCAAATTCCTTATCTCTATTTTCGTTGATGGTCTTCGTTGTGTCAATCGTTATTCAAAAAGTCAAGGGCACACTGGGCCAATCCCTTTCCTAAGACTGACAGATTTTTGTCATCCCAAGCAAACTTCGGGTGGTGATGCGAGATCGGCTCATTTACGTTCTTCGCAATACCTACATAAATAAACGCGGAAGGCACCCTTTGGGCGATATAAGCAAAGTCCTCCCCGCCCATGCTAGGAGCAACGATTTCTGAAACATTTTCTTCACCCAGAATTTTCGAAAAGGCATGTTTCGCAACGTCAACAGCACGATCCGAATTGATCAGTACCGGATATTTCCGGATGACATCGGCTTCGACCTGTGCACCGTAAGCAGCACCGACTCCTTGTGCTATCTGAGTCAGATGTCTGGCTACCAGTTCGCGATTTTCTTCGGACAATGTACGAATCGTTCCGGTAAGCACAGCTAGATTACTGATGATGTTGAATGCGCTGCCGCTGTTGAAGGTAGCGACCGTGACGACCGCTGATTCCAAGGGATTCACATTGCGGCTGACGATGGATTGCATCGCAACAACGATTTGTGAAGCCGCAACGATCGGATCGACCGTCATGTGCGGATAAGCTCCATGACCGCCTTTGCCGGTTACGGTTATCTTAAATTCGTCCGGGGCTGCCATCATGGCTCCATATCGGTATCCGGCAGTCCCTTCCAAAGCACTTCCCCATAAGTGACAGCCAAAAGCCATATCAACACCATTCAAAATTCCTTCTTCAATCATCGGCAGTGCCCCGCCAACCGTCTCTTCGGCCGGTTGAAACATGAGTTTCACGGTTCCGCACAGTTCGGCTTTCATATCATTCAGTATGGCTCCGGCAAGCAAAAGCCCGGCCGTATGTCCGTCGTGTCCGCAAGCATGCATCCTTCCCGGAATTTTTGATACGATCGGATTGTCAGGATCTTCATCCATGGCTAACGCATCCATATCTCCGCGAAGCAGAACCGTTTTCCCCGGCTTATCTCCAATGATCGTTGCCAAAACTCCGGTCTTCGCAATTCCCCGGACATAAGGTATACCCAACTTGTCCAGAAAGTCTGTTACTGTCTGGCTTGTTTGAATCTCTTCAAACCCGATTTCCGGAAACTGATGAATGAGATGTCGGATAGCGATGATTTCAGATTCATACTTCTTTGCTAGTTCATTGATGTTCATAAGATGTCCTTTTCTAACTCAGATTGTAATCAGCCAATTCATGCAACAAGTATTTGACCGTCGTCCAATCGAATATATTGTGCATCAGGCAGTAAATAATGACCAAATCCTTTTTATCGGTCCAGTCAAAGGTATATCCGCCGATCCCAAGCAGCAGACTGGCATCAAGATAATCCAATTTTAATGCTATCACACATTTGATGGCTGTCTTTCGGCTGACCTGATGGTCGGGATCTTGAAGATTCGAGTATACCTGAGGGCTGATTTCAGCCGCATTGTAAAAGTCTGGCGGACTTTTATATCCGGCACGTTTGATCATCAGTTCGAGGATATCGAAAAAGCGGTGCGGTTTGGATGCCCAATCCAACGCCTGTTCCCTGCGACTCGGATTCTGGATCGTCGGATTCAAAATCAGCTGTACGGGAAGCTGTTTATGCAAGTCTGTATTCGTCATAAACCGGATCACTTTATTTTTCGTTTCTTCATACGACATAAAAGTTCCACTCTTTCTACCCTGATTATACCATATTCATCACTTTGTGAAATTTCAATTGGCAATTGAAGTATTGAATGAGTCAAAATCCTATACTACTGCTGTAAGGACTAAGGAGGTTCACGATGAACGAAAAAAACCAACCAAGCAAATGTGCTCACGTACTGCTCGTCTTAGACCGGTCCGGCTCTATGAACAGCACTCGCCAGCAAACCATCCAAAGCGTCAACTCATTTCTGTCGATCCAAAGGGAGAGTGACGTCGAAACCCATATGACTACCTGTTTATTCAATGATCAAGTTAAGATCAATCCTTCAAAACAAGTAAATGAAGTCCAAGATTTTACCGCCTCAGATTACCATTGTGACGGAACTACCGCACTGTATGATGCCATCGGACACACGATTACGCACCATCAGCCGAAGGACGGTGAACTGACTCTGGTTGCCATTATGACCGATGGTATGGAAAATGCAAGCAAAGAGTATTCGCTTGCGAATGTCCGAAAGCTGATAGAAGAGAAAACAAAGGAAGGGTGGCAGTTTCAGTTTCTTGGTGCTGACTTGTCGCACAGCCAGGATGCCGATGATCTTGGCATTAAAAAGGATCAGCAGATGTATTTCAAAAAGTCTGAGATGAAGAAGGCCGTCGATGATGTATCGCAAAATTTCAATCGAAGCAAACTGTACCCGCGTTTCCTTACCGCTGATCAGTTATGTCTGTTGGATGATAGTGATCGAAGAGTCATCGTCGATACCGGTTCTCCGATTTCGATGTCGGATGTCGGTCAGTTGCAATTGTTTGATGATTTTTATGCAAGAGGAAGTCACGATCTTCTGCCCATGATCCAGAAGTATCTGTCCAACCGGATATCCGGCTTGATGGGCATGGATATCTTAAGTCGATATGATTTACGGTTGAAATTTGACCGACGTGTCGGACGCTGGATCGTTGAGCAGTGGAAAGAAGACAGTGATTATGCAGATGCATTTTGTGTTGAATACTATGGCGGTGTCCCCGTAGTTGAAGCAACGGTCGACGGACTGCGTGGCAAGTTCTTTCTTGACAGCGGCGCAACCATTTCGTTTCTAAAGAAAAACCGAATCAATGGGCAGCCGTTTGTCGGGGAAGCCGAGGATTTCTTTCCGACCCTGGGCATCTTCTCAACCGATTTATATCGTTGCGAACTTAAGTTCGCACATCGCACATTTACAGACTCAATGGGTGTAATGCCCATGGGTCTGGAAGTTTTGATCCCTAATTGGATCGATGGGATCATCGGACTTAACATATTGAAAGATACGACGATCAATTTCGGCTTTAAGTCCAATCGTTTCAGTTTACAGTAAGAAAGAGAGGAACATTTTATGAAAGGTTCTATCGTCGGCGATGTGGTCGGCTCGATATACGAGTTTCGAAACAATAAGTCGACATCATTTCCGCTATTTACCAATCGTTGCAAATACACCGATGATTCGGTCATGTCTATCGCTACGATGGACGCTTTGATGAACAGGCTGAGCTTCGCAACGGCCTACAAACGCTGGTATGCCAAGTATCCCAAAGCCGGATACGGCCCCAGTTTCCGACGCTGGGCGCAATCCGGCAGTTATTCCCCTTACAACAGCTATGGCAACGGTTCGGCGATGCGCGTGGCAGCGGTTGCCTGGTGGGCTAAGAGTCTCGAGGAGACGCTAAAGTTGGCCAAGGAATCTGCCGAGGTTACGCACAATCATCCGGAGGGCATTAAGGGAGCACAGGCAACGGCCGCCGCCATATATCTGGCAAAAACCGGATCGAACAAGGAGCAGATCAAGCAGTACATTGAAAAGACCTTCGGATATTATCTTGATGAATCCACGGATTCTATCCGGAGTTGGTATCGATACGATGTTTCGTGCCAGGGTACCTGCCCTCAGGCAATCCGCTGTTTCCTGGAGTCCAATGATTTCGAACACGCGATCCGTCTGGCGGTGTCGATTGGCGGAGATACCGATACGATCGCCTGTATTACCGGGTCGATCGCTGAGGCCATGTACGGCATTCCGACCGACATCGAACAACAGGCGATGCGTCGCTTGCCCGCCGATTTAAAAGCCGTGGTGGATCAGTTTTATCTGAAGAATCAGGGTCGATAATGCAACAGGAAGAACACGATCCCCGAATTATCCATTCACTGATGCTGATCAAAGTGCGTGAGCTCCTTCAACGGGCTTTCTATCAGCGGGATGAGAGAACCTTGTGGGCCATTGCTTCTATGATCGGTGTCTTTGAAAGTGAGCTAAAGGATATAAACGTCGGCACAGAAATATTTGAGAGTTTTATATTTAAGATGGACTGGCATTATGAAAATGGTATCCCGCTGTATATTCAGCGGGGTATGGCCCGTCCGAAGGATTCAACAAAGAGACGTCATATCGCATTGATCTTCACCTCCGGCTTTATGCAGGAAATGAGTGAAGTCATGATGTTCGAGCCTGCGATCGATGGTGAGATGCCTATGATCGAAAGAGTCTTCATATTACCTAGGGATCAGTGTGAAGTCGAAATTTATGACAAACCGATTCTTACATATCAACAGCTGCATTCGATCGCATTGGATGTCGCCAAAAATGAGTTAACGCAGATCGGGTTTGAGATTCAAGAGATTGTATTTGAGTCCGGCAAACCGATACATATCCTCGCCCTGCGCGAAGGAGTCACTTGGGGGATCGCCGTTGATGCTGCCTTTTATCCAAACATTCATAAATGTCTGATCGATGAGGATTTTATATTGGCAGAGGCTGCTGTTATCGGAGTAGATCGGGTCGGATTCTATTTTGTCGGATTGATCAACTTCAACGGATCTGAGGAATATTTTACCCATGATCTCACAAACTTTACAGTAATTCAGAAGAGATTCATCCCATTGGCAAAAAAGAAACCCACCACACAGACAGAAAGCAGCCCTTGGGTAAACTGACCGGCTGCTTTTGCTTTATAATAGACTATAAAAGGAGGGGTTTTTATGTGGGGAGCAATCATAGGTGATGTCATTGGTTCATTGTTTGAGAAGTTCAATCATAAGAGCAAGGATTTTGAGCTGTTTCATTCGCTATCCCATTATACTGATGATACGGTCATGACGATTGCGACCATGGATGCCTTACTTCATAACATACCTTTTGAAACTGCGTACAAATCGTGGTACCGCAAGTATCCCAAAGCCGGGTTCGGCGAGCGTTTTCGTGAATGGGGAAAAAGTGATTCACCGATCCCACTCAACAGTTACGGTAACGGTTCAGCCATGCGGGTTTCACCGGTTGCATATTGGAAATCATCGCTCTTTGAGGTTCAAGAGTTGGCTCGATTGTCGGCTATCGGAACTCATGGGCATCCGGAAGGGTTCAAAGGTGCACAGGCCGTCGCTTCCGCAATCTTTCTTTCAAAACAGAAGAAAAGCAAAGAAGAAATAAAGCAGTACATTGAGGAAACGTATAAGTATGACTTAAGTGAATCCACCGACAGTATCCGGTCTTTGTATAAGTTTGATGTGACATGCCAAGGTTCAGTCCCGCAGGCAATCCGTTGTTTCTATGAGTCTGAAAACTTTGAGGATGCCATCCGGCTGGCCATATCGATCGGCGGAGATTCGGATACGATTGCCTGTATGACGGGATCGATTTCGGAAGCATATTATCCGATCGATCCGAAGATCAAACAGAACGCATTGAATCGGTTGCCCAAGGAAATGGTTGAGGTGTTTGCTTCGTTTCTTAAAGCCACCAATCAGCTGACACAACAAGATCAACGCATATTCGATCAGTATCAATCACCAAGATTTCGTAATGTGCAATAAAAAACAGCTCGGTTGAGCTGTTTTATTTGCGACTGGTGCACCAGGTGGGACTCGAACCCACACGGTCGCCCATACGCGCCTGAAGCGTACGCGTCTGCCAATTCCGCCACTGGTGCATTTTCTTGAGTCCTTTTATATTATATGCAAATGCGGACTCAAGAGCAACAATAAAATGAAAAATCCGCTAATCTAACAAATGAAATAACATCGCCTTATGCAGTTTCACCGCATCACCTCCGAGCAAGTTGACCAAGGTCAGGGCAAACTGGGGAACGGTAGCTACTCCTCGACTGGTAATCAAGTGTCCGTCAACGACGACCAGATCTTCAAGATACTCCCCGCCTTCATAGGTGCGATCCCCTGCGGATACCGGATACGATGTCAGTTTCTTCCCTTTGATAATACCGGCGGCCGCCAATACCGAAGGTGCGGCACAAACTGCCGCAATCCATTTCTTCTTTTCATCAAATATTCTAAGCAGATTTAAAACACGCACATCCGTTTTCAGATTCGTAGCTCCGGGAAGTCCGCCCGGTAAAAAGATCATGTCGTAATCGATGATATCATCACCGATCAAACGGTCTGAAACTACTTTGATATTATGTGATCCACGGACGATCTCTTTATCGATCGATACCAAGTCGACATGAAAACCGGCTCTTCGTAAAATATCCACAGTCTCAAGGGCTTCCGTTTCCTCGAATCCATCAGCCAACATACAAGCAATTCTCTTCATTTCATCACTTCCTTTTCTCAATTTTACCACTTTCCGACAGATTTTTGTAAACATCGCTCATAATCGAATCAAAATTTTCTAATAGCTTAAGTGTGATGAACAAGATAAAAAATCGAATAATCAACAAATAAAGATTGCTTTAACTAATGAGCGAAATGACAATGGTAAACCCCATCATTAACACATTGGTGTAACTGTGCATAATCATTGGATAAATGACACTCTTGGATTTTTCATAGCAATCACCATAGAAATATCCAAGAGACATCGCATAAATGACTTGAAATGTCGAAAAGGACATTCCAAAGGGGTTAAATGAAAAGTTAATATGAGCTATTCCAAAAATGAAGGATGCGAACAAAACTGAATAGCTTAAATGTTTGTGAATCCTTTTGTCTGTGACCAGTCCGGCAAATGCACTGATTGCAAATGCTCTGAATACAAATTCTTCGGATGGACCGGAAAGGAATAACTGAAATCCCAAATAGCCGAAAATATTGGTTGGAGTCAGCGGATATGCGAATGGCTGAAAACCTCCACTGACGATCGTTATAATAAAGGCAATCACCGTATAAACTGAAAATATCAATAAAAATCGTTTCAGATACTTCAAACCTATTGAAATGTCACCCAAATCTAAGTGAAATTTAATTTTGAATGCCCTCGATATAACAAGCATCAATGGCACGATAATGAGCGCCTGTACAATGTGATGAACACTGATCCACATAAAAGATCCATCCGGATCGATTGCAGAATAATCAAATAATCCTGCTATGAAACCCCCGACTCTTGGTGCCCCCAAAAGAATAATCATAAGAATAAGCGAAAACATCATTTTTTTAAAGTTCTTCATTTTCCCTCCCAATATCTGATTTTTGTATGTCTAACTGCTAGAATTGTATCACATGATTAAAATCAATTGATATCAGCTTTCTCAATGATGCATAAACCTTCACTCGTAAAAAGGTAGTACTGATCGCACACCTGACTTAAAAACTGACGATCGTGCGACACTGCAAGGATGGCACCATGAAACTGCTTGAACATTGACACTATTACAGGGAGAGTTAAAGGGCTTAAGTTACGAGTCGGTTCATCAAGAATCAGACAGTCGACCGGACTTCGGACCATATCGACCAAGATGACCTTAGCCCGCTGGCCTTGAGACAAGGACTCCATGGGTGTCATCATCTCTTCTTCTGTAAACTTAAGATTTCCCAGATAGGTCATGATCTGTGAACGCTCATCCTTTCGTCCGTCTTTCATCAGAAATTCAACCGCGCTTTGACTCAAATTGAGTATCTGATGGTATTCCTGTTGCATAAAGTAATGAGAGATGCCTAATTCCGTCATTTTCTGACTGACATATTTCAGGTAGGTACTTTTCCCACAGCCATTCGCTCCGATGATGCCGATGCGTGCCGGTCCGTATATCTGCAACTGAATATCGGATGCAAGCAAGCGATCGTGGATATACAGATGTTCAAGTGTGTCATCAAAGATGGTTTTGCGTGGTGAGACTGCTTCTTTTGAATCAAAAAAGAGATGAACCGCTTCTTCCGGATCCGGTTTCTTGATGCGCACAACTTTATCGATTCTGTCCTTCACAGCTTTGACATTTTTCATTTTCTTCTTCAACAACTGTCCGCCATGGGGATCTTGTCGGGTTATCGTCCGCTGACGGTACTCGACTTTCTGATAAATCTGATGCCACTTCTCCATCTGAGCGTCATATTCGCTTTTCTGCTTTTTCGCAAGACTTTCCTGTCGTTCAAGCAGATGTGTACGCTTTTCCATATACTCCTGAAAGCCGAGGGACTCTAATGTCCAAAGCGGTTTTTGCTTGCGCTCCGTTTGTTCAAGATGCAAGATGCGATTGGCTGTTCTGGTTAAAAGAACACTGTCATGCGAAACATAGATCAACGGTATATCCAGCGAAAGGATAAAATGTTCTAACCATTGGAGCGTTACGATATCCAGGTCATTGGTCGGTTCATCCAGAATCAAAATCGACGGATCATCTCCTAAGAGTTTGGCGAGCTGAATTTTAATCTTCTCTCCACCGCTAAAGGATGACAGTATTCGGGAGTAATCTGTTTCTTTAAAATCCATTTGAAACTTCATCAGCAGCTTTTCAAACCGGGGCAAGATTTCATAATCTCCAAATACCGGATCTTCAATCAGAAAATCCAAGATCTCTTGTTGAGATTGGTCTTCACTGATTTGTTGGGGCAGATAGCCGATGCGCTGATGATCAGAGTACATATCTCCGGTCACGTTAAAATTGCCTCGGATATCCTGAACACCCGCAATCAGCTTGCATAAAGTGCTTTTGCCGTTACCTTCTTCGCCAATGATGGCCAGTCGGTCGTTTTTGTTTAAACTGAAAGAACATTCGTGCAAAAGCGTACGACCTTTCAGTGTTTTGATAGTTATGTTTTTAAGTACGAGCATAAATTTCCCTCACGAAAAAAGACCTTTACGGTCCCAAAGAAACATCGGGAAAACCGGAATTTACAGCATGCGGTTTTCGTTATTTATGTTTGTACATCTTCTCACCCGGATACATTTTATCACACAATAAAAGATTTATTTCAGATTGTTTCTAATTTTTTGTATCTCTCTCCAAACATTATCCCCAAAGTTGCTTACTAGGGTGATCTGTGTCAGAGTCTCGGGGTCGTACTCAGAAATAAAACTGACTCCGGGATCATATCCCTGAAAGTAATATCTGGATTGATTTGAATGTTCATCCTTTCTGATCCAAATACCATAACCGTAATAATTTTCTTCTTCATCCTGACTTTGAATCGATAGCATCGCTTCCGTCATTTCTTTTGATAACAACCGATGTTGAATCAGCGCATCCCAAAACCTTGTAATATCTTCGGTAGTAATAAATGCTCCCCCAGCCCCTGTTCCTTTGGTATCGACACTGTAAATATTGGTACGATAGGTTCCGGCCGGTTCGCAAGGGATGTAATTGTTTGCACAGTTAGCAGGCAGTCGGTCCAACTCAAAATATCCGGTCGATGACATTCCGCAAGGTTCAAAAATCACACGTTTCATATAATCATCGAACGGCATGGCGGTATTGTGTTCAATGATCAGTGCCAACAGTACGAAACCTGAATTATTATATCGAAACTTCGTTCCCTTGGGATACTGCATGGGTTTATCGATAAATAACGGAAGTAAATCTGAATTTCGGCGGACTTTGTAGTTCGGATAGTCAGCCCAGAGTTCTTCATATTCACTCATGATTTCCTCATCAAAATAATCCGGAACTCCGGATGTGTGAGTGAGCAATTGCTTTACAGTCACATCGGGATCGATCTGATGTAAGTCGATGGGTAACACTTTCGAAAGTGTATCATCCAGACTGATTTTCCCTTCTTCGATCAGCTTCAATATCCCGACCGCAACAAACACTTTACCCGCTGAAGCACTGGCAAAGCGCGTGTTTTTATTATTCGACCGCTCATTCGCCATATCCGCAAATCCCGCGAAACTCTCAAAAATCAATTCGCCGTTTTTTGTGATTCTCGCATTCCCGCGAAAATCCTCGGACAGTTTGATAACCATACATCATCTCTCCTTTGTCAGTTATAAAAGGTATTGTTCAAGAATTGTCAGTACGCCCTGATCTTCGTTGGACGGTGCAAGAAACTGAGCACTTTTCTTTACTTGAGCCGGAGCATTTTCCATCGCATAAGAGTACTTCGCCATCTTTAACATCTCGATATCATTTCCTCCGTCACCAAAGACGATCATTTCCTCAGGAGTGATACCATACCGATCGGCAAGATAATTGAGACCAAACGCTTTATGACATCCCGAAACAATCAGATCGATACTTCCGTGACCACTGGAAACAGCACTGATCGACGTCGGAAGCAAGCGCTCAATCAAGTCAAGATAGTGCTGTGTATCCGCATCTTTACAATTGATATTGAATTTGATCATCGGCTCACTGACACAGCCAAAATCTTTAACCTCTTCAAGGCGGTGATACCACTGTCCGACAAACTCCCTGCGCTCTGGGTTGATTAACATATAGGCTTTACTCTCTGCACAGTAAACATTGATCAAATCCGGTTTGTCTCTGACAAAATCCAGTATGCTGTCTTTCTCAGATAAACTGAACTGAGTTACTTTTAAAGGATTCCCTAACTCACTGATATATGCCCCGTTCTCCGCCACAAACATCATTTCATCATCCCTGCCCTCAAAAAAACTGATCAACTGATAATACTGATTGCCGGAAGCCACCACAAATTTGATATCCCTCTGTTTCATGATTTCAAACAGTCTCCAGAAACGCTCTCTGTCATACTCCATGTTTCGATTTAAGAAAGTTCCGTCCATATCCACAGCAATCATCCTTATATTTCTCATTGTTCTCTCCCCAAGGTATTTACTTTATCAGTATACATGATAAATTAGATATAGACAAAAGGAGACGTTTATGAAAAAGTTTGTTGTCATGTTGATCAGTATGTTTCTGTCATTATCGATTCTTGGATGCGCAAAACCAGAACCAAAACCATCCGAAACCGTGACAAAGGTGCTAAACCTGCTAAAGACCGATGTTCAGGCTGACTTCAGTCCGTACTTTCATGGAGAGTTTGATAATTCCGATTTTGTACCGACAAGCAAGGATGATTCGGAGCTTGCCAAAAAGCTGGAATCTACGTTAATCGCCCGATATACAGACTTTGACTACGTGATTCTCAATGAAACAATTGCTGAGGATAAGAAAACCGCGACCGTCGAGGTCGAGTTTACTACCTATGACATCGGAACGCTGATCATATCGTTTATTACCCAGTATATTGTCAAGGCGTTTGAACTTGCTTTCGCCGGTAAGACTGAAGCTGAACTCAATCAGGCAGGGATCGACTTGTTGGACACATTATCCAAAGATATGAAAAAAGACAAAGTATCCCGTGTATCCGCAAGTTTGTCTTTCGTGAATGGTGTTTGGCTGATCGATGCCGGCGAAGAGAAAAACCGCGGATTCTTTAACGGATTGACCGGCGGTATGATCGATTCCATCGAAAAATGGACGGAATCCATGGGAGAAGACGAATAATCGAAGCAAATAAACATCTTGTGATTGAAATCATGAGATGTTTTTTCTATGATTGAATTAACATAAGGAGAAAGAAATTATGGACTCAATCATTCTGTACATTTTTGGTGCTATCATGATTTGTTTTGTTCTTTTTCAATCGCTGTACTTCCTTAAAAAAGCGTACGTACGAGGACTGGAAATCGGATTGAGTGAGCATCAGCTCAAAGAAACTATCCGGGCAAGTGCCGTCTTTTCCGTCGTCCCTTCCATTCCCATTCTGATCGGTCTAGTGACCATGATTCCGATTTTCGGAAGTGTGGTCATTCCATGGATCCGATTAAGTGTCTTGGGTTCGGTCAGTTACGAAAGTTATGCGGCCAACGCAATACGCAATGCTGCCGGAGTCGACGCTTTGTTCAACGATCCGATTGCATTTTCAACTGCGGTGTGGACCATGACAATCTCCATAATGGCCGGATTGTTTACTTTGCTCTTGTTCTACCGTAAATATGAGAAAAAGCTGACGGAAGTCCGCAAAAAAGACAGCCGTTGGGGCGAACTTCTGATTGCGGCTTTGTTTATGGGTTTGGTCGGTACCATCGGTGCACAGCAAATCGCGATCGGCGGCTATAATACCCTGGCTCTGTTTATCAGTATGGCAATCATGCTGGTTATTGGTTTGGCTTCAAAGAAGTGGAAGTGGCTGGAAGAATTCGCATTGCCTGTATCCATTCTTTCGACCTTGGGCATCCTGTATGTCCTGATCATGTGAGGTGATGAATATGAGCGAACAAGAGAAATATATCCAGCAGTTGCATAAAGCCGGAATGCGGTTTGTATTTATTGGCGCATTATTGATGCTTTCAGTACCGCTGATTATCAGTCTGATTACACAAGCCTGGCCGACCGGCGAACTCATGTTTAAAGGTTTTATGTCCGTCGGTGTCATTTACATTCCGATTGGGATCATTGAGTTCTTTAACTACGCGCCGATGCTCGGGGTAGGCGGAACTTATGTGGCTGAGGTCACCGGCAATATATCCAATATGAAACTTCCGGCAGCACTGAGTGCCATGAAACAGGCTGGAGTTGAACCGGGCACAGATGAAGCAGAAATCATATCGTCCTTAGCCATTGCAACTTCATCAATCATAACGACGATCATCATCTTGCTCGGCGTGCTTATTTTAGTACCTTTCCAAGATTTCTTTATCGAACAGCTGTTGCCGGTATCGATCTATATGATTCCTGCCATATTCGGTGCACTAGGCGTCGTGTTTGTCGCACGACACTGGCGTTTGACCATCGTTCCCAGCATTGTCATGTTGGCATTGTTTATGTTTGTAATTAAAGACGATTCCATCCGTCCGGCCTTAGTACCGATTGCCAGCCTGATTTCGATCGGTTCGGCACGCTACTTCTTTAAGAAAGGGTGGATCAAATAATGTCAGAAGCTGCAATCAATCACCTTCAAAGAGCCATCCGGTGTAAAACCGTCTCCTATAAAGACCGATCGCTGATGGATTTTTCTGAGTTTGAAAAATTCATCGAAAACATCCGCCAGGATTTCCCTCTTATATTCGCCAATGGTCAGATCGAGCGTTTTGTCGGTTATTCGCTTCTTATAAAATTACCCGGGAAATCAAAGTTGCCTCCCATCGGACTGATGGGACACTTTGATGTCGTACCGGTGCGTGAAGAAAATTGGCTAGAGCCGCCTTTTGGCGGTGTTATAAAAGACGGATTTGTATATGGTCGCGGTACACTTGATATGAAAGGACATGTTATCTCGATGTTGGAAGCGGTGGAATCCTTGTTGTCCGAAGAATTTGAATTTGAACGGGATGTGTATCTGATGCTTGGTCATAATGAAGAGACCGGATCGATCATGCCGGATTCCGGTGCATCCACCATCCGAGATCACTTAAAGCAACAGGGTATTTACTTTTCGATGGTAGTCGATGAGGGCGGTGCATTGATTGACGGGAAGTCCTTGGGCATCGACGGAACCGTCGCACTGATCGGCGTCGGTGAGAAAGGATACTTGGATATTGAGCTGACTGCAACCCAATCCGGCGGACATGCTTCGATGCCTCCGAAAATCAGTGCTATGGCCCAGGTTTGTGAAGCTGCCGTAAAACTGGAAAAAAATAAGTTTCCTGCAAGCTTTAATGATGCGACCAATGCCATGTTTGATGCGTTGAATCCGGCAATGAAAAAGCCGCTGAAATTTCTGTTCTCCCACCGATCTTTATTTAAACCGCTCTTGTTGAAAGTCATGACCGAAAAACCGGATACCGCCGCCGTCCTGCGAACGACATGCGTTGCAACGATGGCTTCCGGCAGTTTTGCACCCAATGTTTTAGCCCAAAAGGCCTCCATTGTATGTAATGTGCGCATTATTCCGGGCGAATCGGTAGAAAGCGTTAAAAATCGGGTTCAATCGTTGGTCGGTGAACAGATTGAAGTCAAGTTGCATAATGGTACGGAACCGACAGATATAAGCCCCAGCAATATCCGTGAATATGAAATCATCGAGGAAACGACAAAAGAGCACTATCCTCATTTTAAAGCGGTAGCGCCTTATCTGATGGTCGCAGCGACCGACAGCCGGGTTTATCACGGTATGGCAAAGGGCGTGTATCGGATCGCACCTTTCGAGACTGAAAAAGAGGACATGAAAACCGTACATGCGGATAACGAGCGGATTAAGATCGAACACTACATCAAAGGCATTGAATTCTTCAAATCGCTGATCAAAAAAGCTTCTTCGTGAAGCTTTTTTGCATAATTCATATCATTTCGCCTGATTCTTGACTGCCTGAGTGATCAGGAACTTAAACTGTTGGACGGTGATCAAATCACGGGCCAACTGATTGTATATCGGGCCTAGACTATTGTCGAGAAACTCCAATGGGAACTCAGAAAAATTAGCTGAATAGAATTTATCTTGTTTGATCCATTGGTAAACGGAGTTGGAGAGCGGTTCCTTCGGTTCAATCTCAAAATTCCTGAATGCCGGGATCAGTTTGATCTTATTGACCAAAAAATCCTGACCCGTTTCACTGGATACCAGAAAATTCAGAAAATCTTTAGCAAGCTGTGCATTCAGTGAATTTTTATTCACAGCATACCATGAAGTAACATTGACAAATATCCCATCGGAGGGTGTTTTTGTCGATCCGTAAGGAGCGAATGCCATATCAAATGTGGCATCCTTAAGAATTCCGTCCGCCCAATACCCTTGGTTTAAAAATACGGTTTTTTGATTCAGAAAGGCATTGACCTGTGACTCATAATTTCCGGAAATCAGAATCGTCGGTTCGGAGTAGGTAAACAGCTGTTCGACCCAATCCGCATACTCATTTAGCCGCTCTGCATTCATGTTCCCTTTTCTAAGTTCGCTCGTCAGGCTCAAATCGCCAAAAGCCAGTCCTTCAGACAGAAAGCTGTTGAAATTATAACGTCCAGTTAACCAATTTAGTGGTGTCGCGGCGCTCATCGATACGACTGCGTCGATTCCTAACGCATCTTTCATCCCGTCCAACTGCTTGAAAGCCGACAAATATGCCGCCATATTATTCAGTGTCATCGGATCGATGTCCGCTGCTTTTAACATATCCGCATTGTATGCCATCCCCCAACCTTCTACACTCAGAGGAAGTCCAAATACCTGATCATCCACTGCAAAAGCAAGGCTCGTTTCATTAACCCAGGATTCATCGGATAAATCCATCATGGTATCAGACCAGAGACTATAAGATTCTTTTGAGGTCAAGACAATAATCTCAGGAAATTTCCCTGCCGTCTGATCAGATTTCAGAGATTCATCATATGAACAATTCGGCGGACCGCAAGAGACAATATTTATCCTGATTCCTGTTTCAAGTTCATATGCACTTGCCAGTGCCTTCAGTTGACCATCGATGATAGGGTTATTTTGTTTAAGCGTAATTTCGATAATTTCCTCTTTTTCCGTGCATGCCTGCAATGAAAAGAAAACCAAAAACATTGAGATACAGATGAGCAATTTTTTCATGATGACCTCCATATCGCTATTATAATCCATCTGCATATAGAAGCGGAAATTTTGCATGAAATCGTCGACTCAACATGAAAAGATATGCTTGTTTATGGTATTATTAGAGAAATGAGGGGTCGTCTATGAGTACCATCGAACAAGTAGCTTTACTCGCCAAAGTAAGCGTAGCCACGGTGTCGAGAGTGGTCAATAATTCTGCCTATGTAAGCGAAGCCACGCGACAGCGTGTCGAAGAAGCAATCAAGAAACTTAACTATCAGCCCAATGCTTTGGGGAAATTACTAAGAAAGGAAAACACATCCATGGTGCTGGTTCTTTTACACAGCGTGGATAATCCTTTCTTTTCAACGATTGTTCAGGGCATTGAAAAGGTTGCCCATGACAACGACTACAACGTTTTGATATGCAATACCTACGGTGACAAGCAACGCGAACAGCGGTATCTAAACATGCTGAGGAATCATTTGGTAGACGGTGTGGTCTTTATCTCAAACACGTGCACGGCAGAGGAGATCAATCATCTGAATGCCGGTTATCCGGTCGTTCAAGTCGTTGAATATCTGACAGAAATTGATGCGGCGCATTACAGTACGGATTTCTATCAGGCAACCAGAGACTTAATGCAGCTTCTGTATGATAAAGGTCACCGTTCAATCGGATTCATCCATACCGGATCCACAGAAATCATTTCGTCAAAAGAGAAATATCGGGCTTACAAAGAGTTTATGGAATTGCACCATTTGCCACTGATTACCAGTTACCCGAAGGAATGTCTCTTTGGGTATGATAATGCGAAAATGCTTGCAGGGGAACTTTTGGATAAATTTCCTGAGACTACGGCATTTTGTGCAACTTCGGACTTATTGGCTTGCGGAATCATCGATGAACTTAACAGTCGTGGGAAGTCAATTCCGAGGGATGCCATGGTCGTTGGATTCGATAATACCAGTTATGCCTATGTCGGCAAACCAAATATTACAAGTGTGGAACTCAACAGTTTCCAACTCGGTGCCATGGCAATGGAGTATCTGATGTCCAAGATAAAAAACAAACCGGTAACTGATAACAATAAATGCCTGATCCCTTATCAGATCATTGAACGCGAATCCACGAAGAAGTAATCAAAAAGGCACATGCGTGCCTTTTATGCTGCGGTCCAACCGCCGTCCATAGTAAGTGTCGTGCCTGTGATCATGGATGCTGCATCCGAGCACAGAAACTTCACGGATTCAGCAATATCATCGACATCGATCAGTTTCTTGATGGATGCTTTTGCCAACATTATTTTTGAAATGACTTCATCCTCGCCAATCCCATGCACTTCTGCCTGTTTGGCGATTTGCTTGTCCACTAATGGGGTCTTCACATAAGCCGGGCAGATCGAATTGACCGTTATACCAAAGGGTCCGCCCTCCAATGCTGATACTTTTGTCAAGCCGGTCAACCCGTGTTTCGCAGTGATATAGGCCGACTTAAACTCAGAAGCCACAAGGCCGTGAATAGAATTTATGTGAATGATCCGGCCCCAATTTTGGGCTTTCATGGATGGCCAGCAATATTTTGATAAAAGGAAAGGGGCTGTTACCATGACTTTCATCATATAGTCCCAAGTATCTTCTGAGAAGTCCTCAATCGGGGAAATATGCTGAAGTCCTGCAACATTGACCAAAATATCGACTCTGCCAAACTTCTCAATCGTAAAATCAACTACATTCTTACAATCTTTTCGCAATGCTAAATCCGCTACAACATATGGGGATTGATGGCGAAGCGCTTGTTCTTTGAGCAGTTCTTCGTTAACGTCAATCATGACGACGTTGCATTGTTCTTCAACCAATTTCTTACAAATAGCCAACCCAATTCCGCTGGCTGCTCCGGTTACAATGCAAACTTTATTTTTCAACATCATCACACCTCCCTATGCAGTTTTCGTGCTGCATAAACGCGTGACCGTCTGATTGTATTGTATGAAATATTCTCAAATAGTCAAGTAAAGGTAATATAAGGTTTCAGGCTTAATACTTAAAGAATCCTTGCCCGGTTTTACGGCCAAGCAAGTTCGCTCTGACCATCTTTTTCAACAACGGATGCGGCTTATACTTTTCGCCCAGTTCGGTAAACAGTGTTTCCATAATAGCCAGACAAACATCCAAACCGATTAAATCACCCAAGGCCAGCGGTCCCAGCGGATGATTTGCACCTAATTTCATAGCTGTATCGATATCCTCAGCACTGGCCACACCTTCACTGAAACATCCGATTGCCTCATTAATCATCGGAACAAGAATGCGATTAACGACAAACCCCGGTGCTTCATTAACGATGACCGGCGATTTACCCACGGAGAGTGCTACTTCACGAACGGTATTACTGACTTCAGTTGAAGTCAGCTGACCGGAAATGACTTCAACCAATCCCATCAGCGGAACCGGATTAAAGAAATGCATACCAAC
>DDYT01000015.1:0-321 GCA_002348095.1 Erysipelotrichaceae bacterium UBA2227
CTTCATCCGGGTTGACCGATTTGTTCGGCTCCTTGCCTAACTCACGACGGATCAGTTCCAATACTGCCGGCATCCGGGTCGAACCGCCGACCAATAGGATCTGATGAATATCATTTTTGGTCAGACCGGAATCTTTCAGTGCCTGACGCACCGGATTGACCGTACGGTCAAGCAGATGACGGGTCATATCTTCAAACTTCGCACGTGTTAAGGTTTGTTCCAAATGCAACGGACCGCTGGGACCGGCTGAAATAAACGGTAAGGAGATTTGGGTCTGAACCATCGAAGATAAGTCTTTCTTCGCTTTTTCAGCCATTTCTT
>DDYT01000015.1:346-24989 GCA_002348095.1 Erysipelotrichaceae bacterium UBA2227
TCATCCCAGTCATCGCCGCCCAAATGGTTGTCCCCGTTGGTAGCCAAAACTTCGAAGGTACCGTCGGCCAGTTCCAGGATCGATACGTCAAAGGTACCGCCGCCCAAGTCATAAACCAAAACCTTCTGTTCGCGGTCGGTCTTATCGATACCAAAGGCCAGTGCGGCGGCCGTCGGTTCATTGATGATGCGTTCGACTTCCAAACCGGCGATCTTCCCGGCGTCTTTGGTCGCCTGACGCTGGGAGTCATTGAAGTAAGCCGGTACCGTAATGACGGCACGGGTTACTTTCTCGCCCAGATAGGCTTCCGCATACGCTTTTAAATGTTGCAGGATCATCGCGGAGATTTCCTGCGGGGTATATTGTTTGCCTTCCAGGGTTACTTTTTTGTCAGTACCCATCAGACGCTTGATCGATAATACCGATTCCTTGTTGGTAACGACCTGACGTTTCGCCGCTTCACCGACGATACGCTCGCCGTTTTTATAGGCAACGACCGAAGGGGTCGTCCGGTTGCCTTCCGGGTTTGTAATAACGACGGTATCCTTGCCTTCCATGATGGCTACACAGGAATTGGTCGTACCTAAGTCGATTCCGATAATTTTGCTCATGTTGTGTTCCTCCTTATTCGCTTACTTTTACTAAGCTGGCCCGCAAGATGCGGTCTTTCAGTTTGTATCCTTTTTGCAATACTTCGATGACGGTATTCTTTTCAACGCCTACTTTTTCTTCCGTCATCAAGGCGTGATGAAGGTTGTGATCAAAGGGCTGATTGAGGGCTTCGATGACCTCGACGCCTTCTTTCTTCAGTGCTTCGATCAGCTGGGCATAGGTCATTTCGATGCCCTTGCGCAACGATTCGCCTTCGGCAGATTCACTGCTTAAGGCACGTTCAAGGTTATCAATGACCGGCAATATATCCAAGGCAAAGCTTTGGATCCGGTATTTCATGCGGGATTCAAAATCATTCTGAAGCCGTTTCTTCATGTTTTCCGCATCCGCATACGCCTTATAAAAATCATTTTTCAGTTTCGCGACTTCGCCTTCCAATTCGGCGATCCGCAAGTTCTTTTCCGTCATTTCATCCACCGGTGCGATTTCTTCACCGGCTTCGACCTGAGTTTTTTCTTCCACGATCGTCTCCTGTTTCATTTCACTTTTCTTTTTACTTTTCATGACTGCCTCCTTTACCATAGATCTTCTCGATCGCCGCAGCAATCGTTTCGATCATTGACAAGATCCGGTCATATTCCATCCGGGTCGGTCCTACGACCATCAGCTGGCCTTCCTCATCACCCGACAAGCGGAACTTCGAGGATACCACGGCCATATCATCCATCCAGACCAATTGGGAGTGCTCTCCCTTTTTCAGCATGATGTCACCTTTTCCGCGACCGATGCTTCGCCACAGCTGACTGTTCTCCAGCATGGACATCATTTGCTTCAGTTTCTCAATATCTGCAAATTCCGGATGATAGAGCAGATTGCTCTGTCCGGAGAAGTAGACATCATCGGCCGCAAACCGTAAGAACGCATTGATAAACGCCTCGAAAAGCATTTCATAGCGCTTGACCGTATTGGCCAAAATCGGCTTGATCATCAGCATCTTATCGACCACTTCGCTCAGCGGCGTGCCTTTGAGCCGGTCATTGAGCACGGTCGTGCAGGACTGAATGTCTTCCAATGACAGATCATCGGTAAAATTGAAGATGCGGCTTTCGGTATGTCCCTGATTGGTCACAAAGATGGCCACGGCACTGCGCTCATTGAGCGGTAACAGCTGCACCGATTCCAGACACTGAGTGGTGGCATCGGGTCCCAACACGATGGTCGTCAGTTTGGTCATCTGTGACAGAATATCACAGCTGCGCCGAATGACTTCTTCCATGTTGAGCCGGCGATCCGCAAACACTTGCGCAAGGGCATATTCGATGCCATCATCGGTCCGGTTTTCCATCAGATGTTCGACATAAAAGCGATAGCCCTGTGTCGAAGGGATTCGTCCGCTGGAAGTATGGGTTTTTTCTAACAACCCCATGGTTTCCAGTTCCATCATTTCACTGCGGATGGTCGCGGAGGAATAATCCAGTTTGTACTTCTCCAACAAGGCCTTTGAGCCGACAGGATCGGCGGTCGCGATAAACTCTTCGACAATGGCTTTGAATATCTCAATCTTGCGTTTCGTTAACACGACAACACCTCCTTAGCACTCACACTCTTTGTCTGCTAATATTATAAATCAAAGGATTAGCACTGTCAACATTCAAGTGCTAAACCTCAACCCCGACAATTGTGATATAATGTCATCGGTGATATCATGATTCATACGCAATGGCACATCCATCCAAACATCATTGCCGGTACGACCGGTCGAAATGACGGTTTCAGTGAACCGCCCTTTGATTCGCTCAATATGGCTCTGTATCTCAATGATGATATGCAGAATGTATTAAAAAACCGCGGATTACTCGCGGATTTTATCAATGTTCCTTTATCGCGCTGGGTCTTTCCGAAACTTACCCACAGTGACCGCTGGCTTAGGGTCAGTGAAGAGGATGCCGGTAAAGGAGCCCTGGATGAATCATCGAGCCCTTGGGGAGTCGATGCGGTATACACTCACTCAAGCAACCTGGTTCTTGCGGTGGGACATGCGGATTGCCTTCCGATCTTGCTTCACTGCCCGACCAGACATCTGATCGGTGCCATTCATACCGGATGGCAAGGTACGGTCAAGCAAATCACGGATAAGTTTCTGTATCACTGGATCACGGAAGAGCGTTGCGATCCCCGGGATATCTATATTTATATCGGTCCCTCGATCCGTAAGCACAACTTTATCGTGCGACAGGATGTGATCGATGCAACAGCCAATATGGATTTTAATGTTCAGCCGTTTCTTACACCGATCGATGATGAACATACATCCATGGATTTGCAGGGCATCAATATTGCGATGATGCTTAGACATCACATACCGATGGAAAACATCACGGATACGCAGTTGTGCACTTATGATCATCCTAATCAGTTTTTCAGTTACCGGCGAAACAAGATCACGGGCCGGCAAATCAGTTTCATCGTTCAGAAATAAAAGCGATAATATTCGCTTTTTTTAATTTAATTATTGTAAAACAATAATTTTGTGTTATTATTGAATTACAAATTATTGTAAAACGATAATTTTGGAGGACTTGTGTATGAGATATATCGCTAAGCAGCCGTTTCGTATCATGATACTGACATTACTTTTCGCCGGTTTGGTGACGATGGCTTTCTTTAATCTGAATCTTTCAACGGATCGTTCGGTTCTTACGTCCGCCATATCTGCCTGGATCAACTGGTTAAGAGATCTGTCATTATCTTCATCCCTCAACAACATCATTGCCTGGGGTCTGTTACTTCTGACTTCCGCAGGACCGCTGATCTTGTTATTTGCCAGAAGATTTCGATCGCTGATTCAGATTATCCTGATTTCATCGCTCACTCTGCTGATTGCCATCAGTCAGTATCTTTTGATCAATCCCTGGCTGATATTGCCGAATGTTCAAGATTTTCCGGCAGAGGTGCTGCCGATGCTGATCCGGATCTTTCTGTTAGTCATCCTTTCTTTGGGTCTGATCGTGATTCTGTACTCACTAATCGCTGTGAAAAACGATGAATCAACACTGATCACACGCTTTCAGGGGTTTCTGCTTGTTGGCTTAATTGCCTATGTCACAGCGATTTCAATTTCATCGGTCAGTCAGTGGCAAAGCCTCACGGACACCCCTGATGCTTCCATCCGCCTATGGCTCTTCTTTATTGAACTGCTTCCAGCTTTGCTGCTGTGGATTGTCGCTGCCTGTGTCATTTGGTTTCTTCAGACCATTAAAGCCGGACTCTTTGAACCATCCAACCTTAAAACTTTGCGTAAACTTAAACTACTGGTACATCTTTCATTGACGGTCAGTGTCTGCAGTCTGTTTGCCTACAATTTCTTACAGCTGATTGCCCTTTCACAAATCGGCGAAATGCATTTCCGTGTGCACGTACCGATAGTCGAACTGTTGATATTGCTCATCGTGTTATTTCTGGCGATGATTTTGGAAAAGTCGATTCCTGTACATCAGGAAAATCAGACGTTTGTATAACGATGGCTATCCTGATACATCTGGATGTTTTGCTCAAACGCAACAATATGACGAGCAAAGAGTTGTGTGAGAAAGTCGGAATCACGGAAGCCAATATGTCATTGCTTCGTACCGGAGCTGTCAAAGGCATCCGCTTCTCAACGCTCAATAAAATATGTTACTACCTCAATTGCGATATCAAGGATATCTTGCAGTTTGACGGTCACTTGGAGGATAATGATGAAAACGATTAAAACCATTGCAATACTTCTAATCGCACTGATGATATCAGGGTGCACCCTGGCAACGCTGCCTGAGGATCATGACCCTGACATCAATGACCCAAAAGCAAATGTCGTTGGCGTTTGGGTCAAACTGCGCAGACTTCAGACCTTTGAATTGCCTAACTCCGGATCCCTGACGTTTGTCACATATCAAAAGGAAATCATCAATGGCGTGCCTTCATCGCAGTCTCAGACTTCCGGTGTGTTCTACGATACGAATATGCATATCCATGCACAAGATGAACTGTCCTCATTTACCTTTACCTCTACGATTCCATTACGGGCAAATCTCAACGATATCATTACGTTTTATGCCTTGATTGAAGATGAAAACGGCAAGATCAGCTTAGGTGATATCTTAGGAAGCTATCATGTGTCAGATGACTCTTTGACCAAGGTCAGTTACTCCTTTACCAATGAGTCTGTCATCGATGGGATAACCATGAAGGAAGAACTAAAATTCAACTTCAATTTCAGCTATCACTGGCCCATCGAGCGGACCCGGATCATTGAAATGAACGAGAATTATTCCGTCATTCAAACCTCGGACTTATCACAAACCGATGAATTCAGACTGCATGCAAATACCCGCTATTTCATCATTGAACAGACGACACTTGATGATTCCGGTCAGTCCAACACATCCATAACATCCTACATCGCTTCTCAATCGGACAATGATCCGCCGATTGAGTTTCAGTCTTTCGATGTCGCAACCAATGGCGAGGTACGGATCAGGGTAGTGAAAATCCAAAAATAAAATAGCGCATGCCATTTGGCATGCGTATTCATAATTAAGATATCAGGGATTGCACCAATGGCAGTATTGAGCTGAGGCATTCATTCCCTTAGGATATATTTCTTCCTCTGTATGTTTGCACAGATGACACTGATAGATGTATTTGAGTGTCAGCTCCGATGGCCATTGGCACATTTCACAAGGCAATCCCTTGACAACCTCGGTGATCATAAACCCATAAGCATTGCATTTTGGACAATGACGATTGATTTTCTCGATGAGATTTTGCGTGGCCAGTGCGATGTTTTTCATTCTTGTCGGATTAGCATAAGCGCGCATATCCGTTTCGATAAATACCGAACCAGACTTTGAACGTTTCTGACAGCGATGGAATGCAGCTTCCAGGTTTTCGAAACCATCGATGTCTTTTATGACCGGTTTCCCCTGCTCTTTATCTGGACGCATGATCAGTTGATGTGAAGGAAAACCGACTTTCGAAGCAAACTGAAGAACCGAGGGCCAGTCATTGGTAATGATATGATCGAAATTCGTATCAGAGCCTTCATAAACCCCAAAAATCTCTGTCTGTGTCTGTTTGTCATAAAGCAAAACGATTTCAAGATTCCAGGGGATCGGCGCCATGGGATGCGATCCGAAACTGCCTTCACTGGCTATGACGATATCTGCTTTGCTCAGCTTCAGAGCAACTCTGTTTTTCTCCCTTGCTGTTTCGAGTTGTGACTTTTTTCGCTCAACATCTCGGGTGAAAGTGCCCAGTTTATCTGTGTCGAAGCGGTTTTCGACGATCAGACTGCATCCCGTAGCAGATTCCAGAATGGGCTTTATGGCAATGTCTTTTTTGTGTTTCGTCAGTAAGACCACGTTTCGTCCTTGAAATACCTTCATTTTGATCTCCTTTTAAGAATTGAACCATTCATGCAGAGATCAGGTAATCTCTTTACGATTCAGACATAATATACACAAAGTTTCACTGATCTTCAATACGCTCTGTTTTCAGGTCATTGAATTACTGATTCCAACGTGATGTTACGATAGAAAAAGCATGGTTATTTGTATCATAACCATGCCGGAAATCAATATCACTGCTTCTTCAGATTAAGGAATCAGATTTGCGATCAACCCTTGAATGATTGCCCACAAGGAGAAGTCATTACCACCGAAGATTACGATCCAGTCAGCAACCGTCGTACGCAAGAACGGAATCGAGAATCCTAACAACAGAACCATAACGACACCGGCCACTGCAGATCCGATGATGGCACCGCGACGACCGCCGGTAGCATTACCGATGATCGATGCTGTACCGATTTCAAAGAAACAAGTGATGGTCAGGGGAGCCAACACATACGGGAAGAATCCGGTGACGGCAAACAGAACGATCGCAACTGTGGAAGTAATCATCGAGACGACGAATCCGATAATCAACGCATTTGGTGCGTAAGGGAACAGCAACGGGCAGTCCAGCGCCGGGATAGCATCGGGAATCAGCCGCTCTTGAATGCCGGTGAAAGCCGGAACGATTTCAGCAATCATCATACGGACACCGACCAGCATGACCGTCAGACCGGCACCGAAGGTAATCCCTTGTAACAGAAGATAATTGAACACTTTCGTCGGTCCGGCAATGTTAAACACTTCAAATGCGTTTTGACCGGATACGGTGACGACGACCATCATAACGGCATACACCAAGACGATAACGATCGATGACGTAATGGATATTTCTTTTAAGAAGGACAGCGATTTCGGGAAAGCGATATCTTCTGTCGATTTCGACTTGTCACCAAACCACTTACCCAAATAACCGGAAATCAGCGATAAACCGATGGTCGGATGTCCCAAGGTAAAGGAATCATCACCCGTGACCTGCTTAACAAAGGGACGGATGAGGTTGGGCGATAAAATCATGTATAATGCGGTAAAGATCGTTGCAACCACAATAAGCATAGTTCCGGATAACCCGGCATCCACGCCTGCAGCAACGAAAATAAACGGGAACCAGTACAGCATGTGTCCGGTCAAGAAGACAGATTTCCACTTTGTGAAGCGGGCAACCAGCAAGTTGATAGCAAATGCAGATACCATTGCAATACCAATCGCAGAACCGTAGGTGGCCATAAACGCGCTGGCTCCCATGGATTCAATCGGTTCGCCTCCCGGGGCATTGAAGATACCGAATGCTCCCATTAACGGTAAGATTGAGCCAATGATTACATCGACACCCTTTTGAAGAATTACGACACCGACCGTTGTCTTTAACGTACCGGCGAGGACTTCATTGACTTTTTTCTTTTGTAAAATCAAACCAAAGAATGCGATCAATGATAAGAAGATGGGGGCACTGCCGAAGATTTCATTAATGATAAAATCCAATACTGCCATAATTTTTCCTCCTTTTGAATATCAACAGGGATGACCCTGGTGTTTCCTATAAACTGCTGATTCTGTTTTTAAAACGATAAAAATAGGCTTCATTCAACCGGTCTCCTTCCGGTTTGTTGGAGCTGGTCCATATCGGCGGTAAGATCCCTTTCTCCCACAGGATTTCCACGGTTCTGGCTGTGACCGCCTGCAAAACGGTCATTCCCAATACGGTGGATGTAGCTGCAAACTTGTTTTCGAGTCCTTCCAAGGACATACAGGCATCCCCATACTCCACTTTCAGATCAATGACGATATCTGCGACATCCTTTAAAAATTTCCCGCTGCTGTGACGTGATGACGCATGTAAATCAAAGTCGGTATCAGTCAGCGCGATCACTTTCATGTTTGCTGCTTTCGCCACCATTGCCATATCCACAACAGATCCGTTTCGTCCGGATACCGATACGATGATCATGACATCCTTTTCGGAAATCATTTCCATATCCAGATACGTTTTGACAAAACCTTCCATGCGCTCAAACACGGTGGAAAGCTTGGCTACCGGTGTGATGGACAAATGAGGCAGCAGCAGCGGATTGACATTGACCAGTCCGCCGGAACGATAAAACATTTCCATGGCAAACATCTGACAGTGGCCGCTGCCAAAAACATGAATCAATCCATCGCCTTCGATTACTTGTGCCAAGACCTGCGCAGCCTGCTCCATTGCTGTACTTTCTTGGCTGAGTGTCTGATCCAGCTGTTGCTTTACAGTTGTAAAATACTCGTGGATTTTCATTTGGGCAATCGGTGGTCAGCCATGAACTGTAAGACTTTTGCCTCGATTTCGACCTTGTCCACAAAGCTGTTAATGACAATAACCGGGACTTTGGCTCTTGAACCAATCGTTTCTGCCAATTCACGTGATGTAAATATGACATCACAATCGGTCGAAGTCGAGGTCGCTACATCACCGGCAAAAACGGTTGCTTCAATGTTGTTTTTTCGAAATGCCTGATCCAACTTCATTTTCAGCAGTGTCGAAGATCCGACACCGAAACCGCATACTGCCTGAACTTTTAATTCTTTCATAACTTCACCCTTTCTATGTTTTATCTGCCAATGTATTTAGTAACTCATAAAGTGCCGTCTCGTTTTCAGCTTCAGTAATATCATTGATCGCATCTGAATCCGAAAGCAGGATTGCAACTTTCGTCAGCACTTCCATATGCTGGTGTGCTCCGGTCGCACACAAACCGAACAGCAAGGTAACAGGATCGTTGTGACTTTGAAAATTGACCGGCGAATGACAAATCATTAAAGCAATATCATTTGTAATGACAGAATCATCCGGTTTAGCATGTGCGATCGCTACCCCGGGCGCAATGACGAAATACGGCCCAAATTCTTTGTAACTGGATAACATATTTTCGATATAGGTTGGTTGTACGCTGTTGGCATCCACAAGTATCTGACCTATCTGTCGCATTGCGGTTTCAGCATCCATCGTCTGATGACTGATTTTTAGATTTTCCTTTCGAATAAACATGCTGTTACCCCTCCAATTCCATAATTTCGGCATGATTTTTCGCATTGAGCAATCGGATAGTATTGTCTTGGTTCTCGAGGATCCTGACCAGTTTTAGAAGTCCGGTGTCTTCCTTTGCTTTTGAAGCAATGACAAAGATTACTTGAACATCAGTGGCTTTCTGATTTCCAAAGGACAGCGGATGCGACAGTTTAAGACAGCTGATTCCGTTTCTTAATACTCCGTCCTCCGTGCCGGCATGGACAAAGGCGATTTTCGGTAATATCACCATATACGGTCCCAAAGATTCCACAGCCCAGATCATTTTGGTGACATAGCGCGGCTCAATTACACCGTCTTTCAATAAGGGTTCTGCCGCAAATTCAATGGCTTTGTGCCAATCATCAAAACGCTGAGCTAACTGAACATGACGTTCTTTGATCAGTTTGTGCATCGAGATGGGTTGCTGATGCGAAACCGTAAAGTTCTTGATTAGTAAATCACACTGTTTCTGATAGAGGATGTTCCATAACCTGCGTTCGATCAATTCAATGTCTTTGGGGTTTAAAAGCGGATTTACGACCAGAACATTTTCATCGTGCAGAGTCATCGTCGAAATCACCAAATCAAAATTGATTTCCTGTTTGATATCATGATACTCCTTAACGGAGTAAGGTCCGAGCACGCGTTGATTGAACATGAGTTGTTTTAAGCGGGAATGCAGAAGGTTCGAGGTCGCTGCACCGTGCTGACACACGACTGCAACAGCAATGTTGGATTGCAGATGGAACTGAGACTGCAAAATCGCTCCGATGTGCATCACGATAAAAGCCACTTCATCCTCACTGAACATCAGTTCGTTTCTTTCCTCAAATTCCTTAACGATCGTCGATACAGCCTCATAAAGAATGCTGTAGGACAAACGAACATCATCCTTCAACGGATTATCTGCCTGTTGATTTGATTTTGACCGGTGCGTTGCAGCCCGTAAGTGCATTTTTAAGCTTCGATATGCTTCATCTTGCGCTATAATGGGAAGTTTCAGTTTTTCGATAAATGCATCGATCAAATAATCGGTCTGATCCGCATACGCTTCCGTCGGTAACGCTCCCTTGTTCAACCGGGCACTGGTCAGTGTGAGTTCCACTCTCTGATAACCCGCATCATCCCAAGCCAAACCGAACTGCTTCGAATGGAATATCTGTTGAAGAATATCATTTGGGGTTTGATTCTCTTTGGTTCGAATAAAAGCAAAAGCCGAAATGATACGAAGAAGTTTTCTTGATTGCTCCTCAAATTCCACAGCGCAGGTCGATTCGATTTGATCGATCCATGCGTTTACATTGTCATCAACTTCAGGAAAGTTCTTCTCAAATTCTCCCAAAGCGATGTTCATAAATTCGTTTTTCACACTCCACTGGCAAAATACTTCCATACGATGCGATTGATCAAGAGTGCAATGCAATCCGTGGGTCGTTCGATCGATATCTTCGCTCTTTAGCATTCCGTTTTCAATCAAAGCATTGACGTCCCGGGTGATCGTCTGGCGATTCATCTGAAATTTCTTTGCCATTGACCCGATAGAAACTTTACCCGAAAGCAATAAATGAAATAACAGCGTCAGTAAACGGGTTTGCTGATTTTGCACAACATCCTGCTCAAACAAGGTTTGCCAACGAAGGTTTTGTGCATCATCAATGCGAACCCCTTGGGATGGTATGACCGAAACTTTCAGATTTTGCGACTTTAATGCATACGAAATATCTTTCAGATCATATCGGAGCGTACGCGGACTGACTTGTAAAACTCTCGATAGTTCCTGAATCGGAATCGTCTGACCGGTTTGAAACAGGATCCGCAAAATCTCTCTCTGTCGAACTGTGAGCATAGCTGTTCCTCTATAAGTACATTATAGCGAAAAAACGGCCAACCTGTTAATTCATGGCTGAAATCGTATGTGGCAAAAATTGTCGCAAAAAAGAACCGTCTCCGGTTCATTTTCATCAGGCTCTTTTCGTTTTACTGACTTGTGCTACGATCAGCCATACCAATAGGTAAGTAGCCAAGATGATCGAGGTCAGCACCAGCATGACCACATAGCCCAGCGCAGCCCAGCCGGTCGTATCCTGAGGTGCTACAAACAACAGCATCGCCAAGAAAAACAGAACAAGGGCTACCGGTAAAACCAATCCAATCTTATAACTGATTTTCGTAAATTTCTTAAAAAGTGTGACTAATGCGAAATAAGCGGCGCCGATCACGACCGGCCAGATGTAAACATATAATCCTTCCATTGTTTCCTCCGTTGAGAATTTCTCTCATTTTTGTTCTTTCTTCAGACAGTTTATTGAATTTATGCTTTTCTTGTGACCAGTGAAACGACCAGCCAACTAAGCAGGTAGGCAGCCAATGCCATCCCGGATACCATCGCCATGATGATCAATCCCAATCCGACCCATGCGGAAGGATCTAGCGAAGCTACGACCCATACGACCCCTAAGAATATCAGGATCAGGATCAAAGCCAGAAAGAAACCCGACTTATAACTGAATCGTTTGAATTTATTGAGTAAGGTGATCAGAGCGAAATAGGCGATGCCGATAGCTATCGGCCAAATGAATGCATACAATCCTTCCATAGAAACCTCCGTTAGAAGAAATTTTCTTCTGAAGCAACTGTATCATATATATTAGTACAGTTCAATCAATTTTATCTCAAAAACGTGCATATTTCACATATTTTTCACATTCAGTCGCCATTTTGTTCGTGGGGTTGGAAAAAATGGTCGTGAATGATCCAAAATATCGTATAAACAATGACGGTGATGCCGCTCATCCGCCAAGTAATCAGCGGATCGACCGGGTTAAATGAGAAAATCGGGAACTCATTTCGAAGGTTGGAAAAGGCAATCATAAAATACCACAGTAAAACCATGGCCCCATGCCAAATCCTCAGTTTGGAGTCCTTACCTAATTCATGAACGATCAGAAAGTGACCTCCGCCGATGACCAGCGGAACGATCAGATACCAATACCATGACATTACACTCACCTCGATTCTCGCAGTGATTCCATAATGAAATCACGAAACTGATCCATGCCGCGTTGGGTTGCCTGTTTAAACAGTTCGCCATGCAACGTCATATCTTCTTTAAAGCGAAACTCCACATCCATCTTCCAATGTGTTTTTCCATCAGCATCCTCAAATGTGTCGATGCAGCGGTTCCAGACATCCGGCACCTGATACACACAGCTTAACCGATCAGGCAGATGGTTTTCTTCGACGAACATATCCATACGCACTTTATTATCGCCATGATAATTCAGTACACCGTGAAATCCCGGCTGAAAGTCCTCCCCCGCAAACCGTTCAACGGAAGCGAAATTCGGTTGCCAACGGGGGTAATGTGAAAAATCCGTAAAGAGACGTACGACCGTCTCACGATCACAATCGATCCAACACTCACACACATATTTCATGTTTCTGTCCTCCTTGTTCAGAACAGCTTCAGATACTCTCCATACCCTTCTTTCTCTAAATCCTGCTTTCTGATAAAGCGCAAAGCCGCACCGTTGATACAATAACGCAATCCGCCCTGATCTCTGGGACCATCGGTAAACACATGGCCTAAATGTGAATCGGCCACCGGACTGCGCACTTCAGTTCGAATCATCCCGTGACTGAAATCTTTCTTCTCTACGACCTTCTCGATCGGTCGGGTGAAACTCGGCCATCCGCATCCGGAATCGAATTTATCCTTGGAATGAAACAGCGGTTCGCCCGAAACGATATCCACATAAATCCCCTCTTCATCCAAGGTTTCAAACAGAGATGTAAAGGGACGCTCGGTTCCGTTTTGCTGGGTTACATAATACGATAAAGGATCCAAGGTGCGCTTAAGCTCCTCTTGGCTGGGTTTTTTATAGTTATTCATCATCACTACCTCTTTATGTAACTTTAGCACAATGAACTATTGCTTTCAATTAAGACACTTTGAAAGTCAAATTAAAAACAAGACCTTCGCCTTGTTCGTAATTTGAGATGACAACTTATGTTATGCAGTTCAGAGCGCACTCATGATAAGAACTGCAATCAGTGCCAATGTTCCGGTAACAGCCGGAGCCAGAAATACATGTTTAAATGCTTCTTTGTGGCTCAGATTGGACAGTGACAATAACGCGATTACCACTCCGGAGTGCGGAGTATTGGGCATGATCGTCGAGGAAATCGCCAGGACACGGTGAATTACATCAGCTGAAATCCCAGTTGATAACAGAAACCCGCCATATGCCGGAGCCATGATTCCGATCGCTCCGGAACCTGATCCGGTAATAACAGAAAATACGATCGTAATCAACGAGGCAATCAGAAGTTTAGAAGATGACTGACTGATGATCTTCCGGGTAAATTCGGCAATACTTCCGATGTTTGCAATTACCTGTCCAAATGCAATAGTCGATGCGGTCGATAGCAGCGGTGTCAAAGCATCGATCGTTCCGGCATTAATGATTTCAACATGAGAATTGACATAATTTCGAAAGATAATCATCTCCAGGATGATGACCGCAACCAATGCAATGACCAGGATCTGACTTATTTTCAGCCAACTGCCCAAGATGATAAAAGTAATTAAGGCGATTAATGGGAGCAGACTGATCAGAAGTGAGGGCCTTTTTACAGAGTCATCCTTGTTCAATACATCATACACGCCATGTCCGTTTCTTTTTAACTCACGCTGCACGATGATATTCATATACACGATAGAAGAAACGACTGTTACAAACGAAGCAATGATACCCATCAAAGGAGCTGCCATCAATGTTGTATTGAGTGAGTAGGTCGGAATAATATTAATGACTGAAGGAGAACCGGGAAGCATGGATGCCGTAAATGTCCCGAGTCCCAATATGATGGGAACGGGCGACAGCTTCCAAGGTATACGCATGTGTGAAAACAGTGATTTCGCTAAAGGAACGACTGCAAACATTACAACGAACAGGGAAACACCACCATAAGTCAGCAAAGCGGTAATCAAATATACCGCAAGCAACCCGTGCATCGGATTTTGAATATCAATGACTTTTACAACCGATCGTGTTATCGCATCGATTGCACCGCTTTTTTGGAGATATTTTGCCATAACCGATCCTAAAACGAAGATAAAGAAAAAATTGAACACGAATCCAGTCAGATACGAGATATATGAACCTTTTTCTCCGAAAAGACTTGTCAGAATATCAAGCCGGCCGACTACGACTACGATCAAGGTGGCGATCGGTGCAGAAATCAAGACGCTCAGACGTTTAAATGAAGCGACGACAATCCACAGGATTGCAATCAATACAGCAAAGAGTAACATTAGATCCATATTTTCTCCTCAACGATCTAGAAAGATAAATAAGTAATCGATGACTGGATGTCATCGATTACTTTAGCATAGTTTTTGTCTGTGTGCTATACCAATCCGAATGATGCCAAAATCAACGCCGTAACTAAACCGATAAACGGAACGATGCAGGTTGCCAGGAAGATCCCAGGATAACCTTCGCGATATTTCAGCCCGGCAACCATTAAGAAAGTTACGTTTGGACCGGCATGCGGTAAGGAGTCAAGTACCCCTGCACCCATAGCTGCGATGCGGTGGAAAACTTCCGGATGAATCCCGCGGGCCAAGAATGTTTCTGCGAATGTATTCATAAAGATTGTAATACCGGCTGAGGATGACCCGGTGATACCGGCTATAATATTGACAGCGATGGCTGTAGTGAAGATAACCGGAAGATTGAGACTTAAAGCAAAGTTAACAAATGACTGGAATGCCGGAGCACCTTTGACTGCTCCACCCAGACCAACAACAGCTGCAGTGTTCATTAAAGCATTTACACTGCCTGTTCCGCTGGCTGCCAATGTTTCTTTAAAGTCATTGATTCTTTTGTAATGCAAGGCATATCCGACAACGATCCCAGCAAACAAACCGATGATAACCGTAAACGTAGCCGGTAAACCGATTTTCAGAAATCTTTCGCCTAAGATTATTCCGACGGTAACCGCCAATGGTGTTACGGATAGTCCAAAACTTGGCAGCTTTTTATACTCTTCATCTGTAAGTTCTGCAACATTATCATTAGCAGAAGCCACGAAAGATTCACCCTTCTTCTTCAGGCTGTTGGCATACATGGTGAACAGATACATACCGGATAAGAACATGACGATGGCAGAGATCAAACCGATCGTAGGAGCGGCTGTAACTGTGGTTCCCAAGAATGAAGTCGGGATAACATTGGTCAGTGCTGGTGAACCCGGTAGCGCCGTCATGGCATATGAACCGGCACCCAACATGACAACGCCCGGAATCAAACGTCTAGGCAAGTCTGCTTGTTGAAACAGAAACAAAGCGATCGGGAAGATGGCAAACACGATAACAAATACTGAAACACCGCCGTAAGCAAGAATCGTAGAAGTCACTACTGTAATCAATAATGCATTTTTAGCCCCAAATTTACGGGCTAAAGTAACACCGACCATGCGTGCAGCACCGCTGCGCGACAGTATTTGTCCTAGTAATGCACCCAGGAAGAACATAATCAACCAGTTTCCGACAAAGTTCTTCATGTCCGTTGCATAGTGGACGGATAAGCCTGTCCAGATATCTACATTGTTAGTAATGATTGCTATAAATGCTGCTACAATCGTTACCGGAATCACATGGTAGCCTTTAAAGGCGGCGAAGATCATAAATCCAATCGCAAGCAATAAACCTAATACACCAATGATATCCATAATTTCTCTCTCTTTCTCCTTTTATTATGGCAGAACACGTTATTTGCCTTGTTGTTGTTTACGCAACTTATACACTTCAAGGAAATTGTCATTCCGTGTTCTTATTTTTGCTGAAGCACTTTCATCTGTATACTCATAAAAGCCCTTTCTCGTACGAAGCCCTACGGTATTATTGTCGATCATATCCTTTAAAAACTTGTGTGGTGTTTTTGTGTCATCCAAAACGGGAAACAATTTCAACCCTACATTATACGTGGTACCGATTCCTGCGATGTCCTGGCCTTCCAACGGACCCAAGAACACATACCGAAAGCCAAGGCTGTCTTTAATAACTGTGTCGATGTCCTGTGCACTGGCAATTCCGTTTTCATACAACCAGAATGCCTCACGCATTAACGCCATTTGCATCCGATTGGCGATAAAGCCCGGCACTTCTTTCTTCAGTAAAATCGGAGATTTTCCGCAAAATGTTAAGTAATCTTGTGTCTTCTTTAGCACCATCGGATCAGTTGTCCCATTGATTTGAATGATTTCAACCAACGGAATGATCTGAGCCGGCGCAAAATAGTGAGTGATGATAAATCTTTCCGGATGCTTTGCCCCTTGAACTAACTCTGTCAGCGGGATAGCTGAAGTGTTTGATGTGATGATTGTTTCACGAGATACGATTTCTTCGATCTGACGATACACCTTCAGTTTTAAATCGAGAACTTCGGGAACTACTTCGACAACCATTTCCGCATCTTTGACTGCTGTTTCAAAATCTGTGGTGAAACTTAAGAAGTCAAATGTCCTGACCATCTCTTCTGATGTAATAATCTCCTTCTCGACCATGGCACTCAAACTGTCTTCAATCATAGTTCTGGCTTGTTTCAGAGCTGCATCATTGACGTCATAAAGAGTAACGAAACTGCCATGCTGTGCATACAGTTGACCGATGCCGTGCCCCATGACACCGCTGCCGATGATTCCTATTTTTTTCATTTTGCCCCTCTAGATTCCCCCGGTCACGCCGATTTGTTCGCCGGTGATTGCTGCAGCTTCCTTAGAAGCTAAGAATACGACTGTTGCTGAAACTTCTTCCGGTTCAAGCAAACGCTTCATCCATTGTTTTCCCAAAATGTGATGATTCAATGCTTCTTCAATGGTTGTTCCGTCTTTTTCTGCCAGTTTGGGAAGTTGTCGTTCGATCAGTTCTGTACGGACTGGACCAGGCAATACAGCATTAACGGTGATTCCGTCTTGTGCCGTTTCCAGTGCGGTCACTGCACTCAATCCTAAAACACCGTATTTGGCTGCACAATATGCCGATTTATATTTATCCGGCATTTTCCCGTGTGCGGAAGAAATATGAATAATTCGGCCGAACTTCTTCCTTTTCATCTCAGGCAATGCATACTTTGACATCAAAAACGGACCGGTCATCATGACATCAACGAGCAGATGCCATTTTTCAATCGGAAACTCTTCGACGCTTGAAATAAACTGTAATCCCGCATTATTTACGACAACATCCACGGTCCCTTTGTCATCAAACAACTCATTGTAGAAAGCTTTTACACTATCTTCGCTGGTAACATCAAGAAAGTACCCTTTGGCATTGCTTAATGTTGCTGCAGCTTTTACCGCTGCTTCATAATTCAAATCTGCAATAGCAACAAAATCCCCCTGTTTGACAAATGCTTCTGCGATCGCAAACCCAATTCCCTGGGCAGCTCCTGTAACTACTACGACTCTTTCCATGTGTCCTCCTTTATTTTGTCGCCTTGGGATTTTCGAGTAATAAGGCGATCCCTTGTCCACCGCCGATGCATGCCGAAGCAATGGCATACTTTTTATTCGGATTGTTAATAAACTCATAGCACAGCGTTGTAATCAGTCGTGCACCCGACATGCCCAAGGGATGTCCCAAAGCAACTGCACCGCCATTGACATTTAAACGCTCATACAACGGTGTATCCAGATAATTGCCTAACTCTTTCAGACAAGCCAGGGTCTGACCGGCAAATGCTTCATTGATTTCCAGAAAATCGATGTCTTCGAGAGAAAGGTTGTTATTCTTTAGTACTTTTCGAATGGCCGGTACCGGACCGATACCCATGATGTTCGGATCGACTCCAACGACCGCAAAATCTACGACCTTTGCAATCACATCCAGATTTCTTTCTTTTGCCGTTGATTCAAACGTGAATATTTCATAAGCTGCACCATCATTTAAACCAGAAGCGTTCCCGGCAGTCACCGAACCTTTTCCGTCTCTGCGGAAAGCCGGTTTCAATGGTGCCAGGGCTTCCAAAGTGGTTTTGGGTTTTGGATGTCCGTCTTTATCAACGACCGTCACATTTCCTTTTCTGTCCTTTATCTCCACCGCAACGATTTCCTGAGCAAACCGACCGGACTCCATGGCCTTTTTTGCTTTCATCTGGCTTTCGAAAGCAAACCGATCTTGATCTTCTCTTGAAATGCCATACATCTCAATAAGTTTTTCAGCGGTATCTCCCATATGAGTTATATCCGGGTATAAATGTTTCGGTGATGCGCAGCGATGGCCCTCAAGATTTGAGTCAATGACTTTGAAATCTCCCATCGCAAAGCCTTGCCAACGGGTTTCCAACGGCAGAAAGAATTCTGCTCTGGATAAACTTTCAGCACCACCAGCCGCAACAAACACAGCATCCGTCGTCAATAACGCCTGATACGCATTGATTGCAGACTGGATTCCTGACCCGCAAATCCGATTGACGGTCATCGCCGTCGATTCGACTTTGCAACCGGCTTCCAAAGCTATGACGCGAGAAATATTGTTATGCACTTGGGTTCCCTGAACATGACCGGTCACCACTTCATCAATATCAGAAATATCGATCTTAGCTCTGCGAACGGCTTCTTTCAGCGCGATTGCCCCTAACACTTCAGTTGGGACAGTCTTTAAATCCCCCAGATATGCGCCTACCGGAGTACGGGCTGCGCCAACGATAACAACAGGATCTTTAGTTTTCATTTTCGGCAGTTCTCCTTTCTAGAGATTCTCGAAATAATGTGCCGGGGTTGTGGTCACATGTTCATCGATGATCAGCTTCGCCTCGGTCGCTGCCTGAATTTCTTCAAGTGTATACTCAGGATTATACTCTCTGACACGGATCCCTTGTTCCGTAACATCAAAGACACCCATTTCCGTATAAATCGAATCTACAGCATTTTTTGCGGTTAACGGAAGTACACATTTTTTCAGAATCTTTGGTGAGTTACCAGCCGTGTGATACGTTGCTACAAATACTTTTTTGGCTCCAGTACATAAATCCATGGCACCGCCCATACCGTTGACACGCTTACCGGGAATCATGTAGTTGGCGATATTTCCTTCTTCATCGACTTCCATCGTACCCAATACCGTCACATCGACGTGACCGCCACGGATCAATCCAAATGATGTAGCGCTGTCAAAAAAGGAAGCGCCTTTGGAAATCCCGGCTTTAGTTGCTCCGGCATTGATAACCAAATCATCCTGAACTGCAAGTTTTTTGTCTTTGCCTTCCGTTTTCTTGATAACGTCAAATGCAGTCTTCCCCAAGCCGATAACACCGTTTTCCCCATGCATCAAAACATCCATATCTTCTGTGACGTAATCTGAAACCGCTGTCGGCAATCCGACACCTAGATTCACAAGATATCCCGGTTTTAAATCTCCGGCAATCCGTTTTGCGATAAATTTTGCAGCTAATTCCTTATCCATTATTGACCTCCTCTTAAAACGACAGCATCAACCAATACCTGTTGGGTATGGATTTCCTGAGGTTCCAGTTCTCCCAGTTCAACCAACTGACCTACTTCCAAAATCGTATACTCTGCTGCTGCAGCCATGCTGGGAGCATGGGCATGAGCCGAGCCATAATATTTACAGTTTCCGGCCGTATCTCCGACAGATGCGTAAATCAGCGCAAAATCCGCTTTCAATGCTTCTTCAACCAAGTACTCCTCACCTTTAATCGTGATTTTTTGTTTGCCTTCCTCAACCAAGGTGCCTAATCCGGATCTAGTAATTATTCCGCCAAGCCCATAACCTCCGGCACGAATCATTTCAGCAAGGCTGCCTTGCGGATAAAGCTCAACTTCCAACGTTCCGGCAGAGTGCTGTTTTACAGACTCCGGATTCGGTCCGATGATTGAGCATATGACTTTTTTAACCTGTTTGTTGGTGAATAGCCGGCCAGCTCCAAAATCAAGCGTACCGGAATCGTTACAAATCAATGTGATATCCTTTACATTCTTCTTCACTAATGCCTCAATGACCGTATGCGGAGCACCATTGCCCCCAAAACCACTGATCATAATCGTTGCGCCATCATGAATATTCTCGATGGCCTTTTCAATAGTCACTACCTTGTTCAAAATGATTCCTCCTTCACTGTTTACCCTGAAATCCGATCCTTCGTAAACGCTTACACTTACATTAAAACATGATTAAGAAATAAATCTACTTTGCATATTTTATTGTTCGATAACCTGAAGTTATGATATAACTGATTTGCGAATGTCAGAACTACCCTGCCTTAGATTTACTCGACCACTGATATACTGTATAATGAATTTAAAGATTTGTTCATACCTCTTGGAGGTGAAAATGGAAATAACACAACTCAGATATCTTGTGTCGATCGTGGAAAACAATTTCAATATCACACAGGCTGCGAAGCAACTGTACATTTCTCAACCGGCACTAAGTAAAGCTGTCACAATGTTGGAGAAAGAAACGAATTTGCCGATTTTTGAACGAGTCAAAGGCCGTCTGGTGGATTTAACGACCGATGGCCATTTGATTTACAGCCATGCGAAAGAGATCATTCAGCATCACGAAGAACTTTCATCATTGCTTAAAATGAGAGCAAGGATGGGAGAAGGAGAAGTACTGCTGGGTATTCCTCCTTTAGTGATTACAGCACTATTCAGTGATTTTCTGCCTCAGATACATGAAAATAATCCGAAAGTAAATATTACAGTCATTGAGAACGGTGGAAAAACGTTAGAAGATATGGTACGATCCGGAAAATTGGATTTCTGTGTCGTAGTCTCTCCTGAACCCTTCGGTAATAATGATTTCATTGAAATTCCCGTTCATGAAAGTGAGTATGCCATTTTCGTTGCCGAAAATCATCCGATCATACATAAACAGCGCATTGATTGGGTAGATTTGAATCAGGAAGATATCGCTTTGTGTGATGAATCATTTAAGACATATCATTTGTTCGTTGATTATGTGAAGTCTCAAAACATAAAACCGCATTCCTTGATGACGGCCTATTCCTGGGATTATTTGTTCGCAAGCATCCGTAAATCAAATAAAATCACCTTTTTACCGGATGCATCGCAATTTATTTTTAATATGAGCGGTGTGAAGATGATCCGATTCGATGACCCGATGCCTTGGAGAATCTCTTTTATTTACAGAAAAAAGAACAGTTATACAACTGCCGAAAAATATCTGATTGATTATGTAAAAACCTATTTTGCAAAATCAAATTAAAGCCCGTCCAATCCCGGACGGGCTTTTTTACTTAAACTCCTCTTTAATAATAGGCAAGATCTCTTTGGGAACAAACTTCGTCAGATCCCCATGATTGATCGCAATCTGCTTGACTGCCGATGATGACATAAACGAATGTTCCGGACGAGTCAGAAGAAACACCGTTTCGATCTGCGGTGCCAGGATCATGTTCGCCGTTGCCTGCTGTAACTCATGCTCATAGTCCATCACCGCCCGGATACCGCGAAGCAGGATCTGTGCATTGCGCTTTTTCGCAAAATCGACCGAAAGTCCGTCACCGACACAAACCCCCACATTATCCAACTCTCTGATGACCAGTTCGATCATTTTGATTCGCTTGGCCACACTGAACGTTGCCGGATCATCAGGCGAATCCATGATCACGACTTCCACATCATCAAAAATTTTGCTTGCCCGGCGGATGATATCCATGTGACCGACCGTCAACGGATCAAACTTCCCGGGATAAATGGCTTTCGTCATGGTTTGGCTCCTTTTTATACCATACCGTCTTACCCAGACCGTATTTACTCTCTTTTATTTTAACACAATCAGCAAGCCGATCGCTACTGACCCTAGAAGATGCCATCTCGCAAATCAGCCAGCCATCCTGCGCAAGAATGTTTGCACTCAGTACTTCAAGAGCGATCGTATCAATGTCCATCGCATAGGGCGGATCGAGAAAAATCACATCAAACAACAGATGACGTTGTGCACATCTGCGAATGGCTTCACGGTAATCTGCTTTGATCAGCTCACTGCGCTCTTGTTCCTGAAGCAAAGCGATATTCTTTTCGACGATCCTTTGTGCCTGAGCATCATGATCACAAAAAATCACCTGACCGACTCCGCGCGAAAGCGCCTCTAGACCAATGGCCCCGCACCCCGCAAACAAATCCAGCCAAATACCACCGTCAAAATAACCGCCCAAACGAGAGAACATCGCTTCCTTCAGACGGTCACTGCTCGGACGGGTCAAGTCTCCCTCTAAAGTAAATAGTTTGCGGGAACGGTGACGACCGGCAATGATCCTCATGTTGTGTCACCCACCCGACGCACCGGGACCTTTTCAGTGGCGATGATATTCTGGCATATGCCCAAGGACATCATGATGGCCATCTGACTGGAACCTCCGGCCGAAATAAGCAATAACGGTACACCGGTCAGCGGGATCAGTGAAGTCACCCCACCGACATTAAGAATGAAATGCAAGAGCATGTATAGGGCTGTACCGAATAAAACCATTTTCCCGCGTTCGCTGCGAATTGAAAGTGACTGAATGATCAAGTGACCGATAATGACACCATAGCCGATAAATATGAACATAAACCCCAAAAATCCCAGCTCTTCGACAACGATCGCCAATATATAGTCGGATTGGGCAACCGGCAGATATCCGAATTTCTGAATCGAATTACCGAAGCCCACACCCATCCAGTTTCCTTTGATAAAAGCTACCAGACTGTTATACAGCTGATATCCGATATTGCGCGTATCCGCAAACGGATCGGACATCGCCCGAAAGCGATTGACCATATATTCCGGTAATCCGAGCGTCTCAATAAAGGCGATGCCCGGCTTACTTATAAGAAACAACAAAAGCAAGATTCCGAATATAAAAAGCAAGATCATCCAGCGTTGCAACGGCCGCAACTGATCGGCCGAAGGGATCAGAATCAAAATCCAAGCCAGTGCAAACAAAATCACGGCACTGCCTAAGTCCTTCTGAAACACCGTTATGATCAGCAACACAGAGAATATGAATATCGCCGGAGTCGTCATCATTTCCGCTAACTTGGCACGTCGGATACGAATGTCGCCCAAAAAGACTGCCAAAATCGCGATCATCGAAATCTTCGCAAACTCCGACGGTTGAATCGTTGCGTTGATCCCGGGGATATCGATCCATGCATAAGCGCCTGATCGCGGTGTTGAAAACAGCGGAATAATCAAAAAGCCGATCGTAAACAACGCAATCACCGTCATATGCCGTTTGATAAAATCCCACGACCAATAGCGCGCCAAAATCACCATCGCGAAATACCCGATTATAAAAAAGAAAAGTTGACGAACGGCCACGTTTGCCAAGGACAGCGGCGTACTGCTATGATTTATATTGGCCGATACGACCATCAGCGAACCAAAAAAACTCAGCAAGATCATGGCCAAGTGAATGGATCTGTTATAACCCTTGGGCATAAATAAGGAAAATTTCCGTTTCATACATCCCCCTGACCTTTTTATTGTACCAAACTGAACCCATTTTAGCACATTCATCAAAAAAGATATTTATTTTACTATACATTTTCATGTTTTTTGGTTAAAATACATGTTGTGATATTAGAGGTACAAAAATCGATCGTATTCGATAGACCCGGAACTGAGGTTTTATGTTGANNGTTTCGCTAAAATACAGTTTGTGATATGTGAGGTACAAAAATCGATCGCATTCGATTCGACCGGAATAGAGGTTTTATGTTGAAATTAAACAATTCTCACATCGTAAAAGATACCGATCCGCGCTTGCGCAATAAGTCAGAATCGGTCCGTTTGCCTTTGTCAAAGGATGACCGTGAAATACTTCAAGCCATGCTTACGTATGTCCGAAATTCAACCGATCCCGAGCTGGCTGAAAAGGAAAACCTTTCTCCGGCGGTGGGCCTTGCCGCACCGCAAGTCGGCATTTTCAAACGGATGCTGGTGGCAGTGGTCGATGAAGAAGTCAGTGAAGACCGCTATGTGACCCGCGAGTTTGCACTTGTCAATCCCAAGATCATCTCGCATTCGGAGCAGCGCTGTATGTTATCCAACGGGGAGGCCTGCCTTTCCGTCGATGACCGCCATGAAGGATATGTCCCACGGTTTGCCCGACTGAAAATCCGGGCGTATGACTTGTTGGCCGATAAGGAAGTCGAATTCCGCGTCAGCGGTTATACCGGCATCGTCCTTCAGCATGAAATCGATCATCTCAACGGTGTATTATATTATGATCACATCCATCCGACCGATCCTTGGACCAAAAACGAAAAGGATATCGTTATAGAATAAAAGCAGCTTCTGCTATGTTATAATAGAAGTAACAATTAAAATGCAGTGCAAAAGGAGAATTCATATGACTACTTATGAACGTAAACCTGCGCAGCGCAAGGGTTCCTTTAAACCCGCAATCGTCGAAAATCATTCATCATTTAAAGAGACAGATACCCTGGTATACGCCTTAGGCGGCTTGGGTGAAGTCGGTAAGAACATGTATTGTATCGAACATCATGATGAAAT
>DDYT01000015.1:25029-69103 GCA_002348095.1 Erysipelotrichaceae bacterium UBA2227
ATCATCACCCACGGACATGAAGACCACATCGGCGGCATTCCGTTTTTGATGCAAGTCTTGAAGCTGGAAAAGATTTATGCCCCTCGCTTTGCCAAGGGACTAATCATCAAAAAGCTCGAAGAGCGCCGCATGCAAAATGCGGTGAAAATCGAAGAAATCACCAATAATTCGCGCGTCGAGACGAAGTATTTTAAAATCGGCTTTTTTAACACCGTACACTCGATCCCCGATACCTTAGGACTGTTGGTCAACACACCCAACGGACGCGTCGTTCATACCGGTGACTTCAAGTTCGATTTGACCCCGGTCGGATCGAATTCCGACTATCAGCTGATGGCTTATATGGGACAGATCGGTGTAGAACTATTGTTAAGTGATTCGACCAATGCCGGAGTCAAAGGATTTTCCATCAGCGAAAAGAAAGTTGCCTCCTCGATTTTAGAAATCACCCGTCGGGCACAGGGTCGTCTGATTGTCGCATCTTTTGCATCCAATGTGTATCGTGTACGCCAAATCATTGAAGCTGCCATCACCTGCGGACGTAAGATCAGTATTTTCGGTCGGTCAATGGAAAACGTCGTTGAAATCGCCCGTAAACTCGGTCACATTCCGATCGGTGATGAACATTTCTTGCAGCCCGAACAGCTCAATCATACTCCGGCCAACAAAGTCACGATCATCTGTACCGGATCACAAGGTGAACCTTTAGCCGCATTATCGCGCATTGCCAATGGTACACACCGTTATATCCGAATCATTCCGGGTGACACGGTCGTCTTTTCCTCCTCACCGATTCCCGGAAACGCCAATTCGGTCAATCGGGTCGTCAACAGTCTGACGCGTGCCGGAGCCAACGTACTGACCAACTCACCGCTCAACTCGATCCATACGACCGGACATGCATCTGAGGAAGAGCAAAAGCTGATGCTTCAGCTGATCAAACCGAAGTATTTCATGCCGATTCACGGTGAATATAAAATGTTGAAACAGCATGGGGATACCGGCATCGAAACCGGCGTTGCCCCGGAGAATGTCTTTATCTGTGCCAACGGCGATGCGGTCGTGCTGCGTGACGGGGAAGCTTTCTTAAGCGATACCCGCATTCAGGCCGACGATATTTATGTCGACGGTTCCGATACTTCCGGATTGTCGACCTCCGTCATCAAAGACCGCAAGATCCTTTCGGATAACGGAATGGTGGCCGTCATCGTGTCCATTGACTCACGTTATAACAAGATCCTGTGCCGTCCTTCGATCGTCAGCCGCGGCTTTGTCTATATCAAAGAAAGCCAGACTTTACTAAAAGAAGCGGAGCTTCTGGTTTATGAAGCATTAAAGAAAAAGATGGTCTCAAAGACCACCTTCGGTGAACTGAAAAACACGATCCGCGGATCGCTGGAGCCCTTCTTATATCAGAAGACCCACCGCAATCCGATCGTCATTCCGGTCATCTTAAATCAAAAAGCAGCCATGCAACCCAAATCTGCCGAGACTCGTTAGTCTCGGTTTTTTTAACTTCTGATTTCGATATGTCCGAAGACGACCGAATAGCTGACCTCAATCACCTTGGCATCGACGGAAATATTGCCGGATGCGATCCGGTTATCAAAGCCGCCAAACACCGGATCACCGCTGACCACACGCACCAATACATCCTTCGGAAAACGGATGTCCGCTTTACCGAAAACTGCATTGATAATGACTTTGCCACGGTCACCTTTGATTTCGATTTCACTGAGATCGACATCCGTTTGACCAAAGACCGCTGAGACTTCCAGTTTTTCAAACTGTCGGTTTGTGGATTTGTATCTGGTCCCGCCAAAAACAGCCACGACATCATTCTTATCAGACATCCGTATGGAAATTCCGGGTCGGCCAAAGACCAAAGAAAGTCCCAACATGACCAAGATAATCGGAAGGATCAGGTTGGCAACCGCTTCTTTTTCGATGAACCCGCTGTTGATTGCCAGAAATACCGTTCCGATAAATACCAGGATCAGATGAAACAGGTTGACCCGACGCAGTTCGATCATTGAGAAAGTTCCAATCAAAATCAAAGCGGTCGGCCATAAATAATCAAATAAATCCCGGATCGGCATAATGTTGAGATTATCCAGCAACAGCAGCACACCGGCCAAAATGATCAGTAATCCAAAGATACGCTTCCCCATAACAATCCCTCACTTTCAGTATCATTATAACCAATTTTCCGTCATTGGGCGAATAATTGTGGTAAAATGACGGTGCAGGTGAAGACATGAAACGAAAACTCGTACGTCGGCTGTCGATTGCTTTGATCAGCCTGACCCTATTGACTGTATTAATATTTGAAATGACCGTGTGGGCTCCGCGTCGGTTATCCGTCGATATCGCAACCCTCAGTGATCCCTTAGTTCCCGCATCCTTCGAAAATGTCCGGATCCTATTTTTCTCTGACATTCACTATAACAAGTTTATGGATCGGGACCGTTTTTTTTCGATCGTCAACCGAATCAACCAGCTTGATCCCGATATCGTCCTTTTTGGCGGAGATCTTTTTGATCATCCTTCCGTCGAATATCCTTCCACTGAGATACAAAATGAACTGATATCACTGTTGTCGGCCATCCGCGCACCGTTGGGTAAGTACGCTGTTTTTGGTAATCATGATTTGGAATCACCGCGCACCCGTCAGATGACAGCCAATGTTTTGTCGGCCGGCGGTTTTGAGCTTCTGGTCAATCAAAACATTCCGATTTATAATAAAGGTGAAGAGTATATCCGGCTGATCGGACTGGACAGCCAGCTGCTGGGAAGTCCGGATGTGGAAGCGGCGTATCAGGGAATTTCAGAAAATGAATTTGTCATCACCCTTTCCCATACACCGGATATAACCGATGCTTTACCGGCATCGACCCGTTGGGTGCTGGCCGGTCACAGCCATGGCGGTCAGATCCGTCTTCCGATCATCAATGAGATCTATACCGTGCCTTTCGCCCGAAAATATGTTTCCGGTCAGCACACGGTCAACGGGATCCGTCTGAATATTACCAATGGAATCGGTACGACCCGCTGGGACATCCGTCTGCTTGCCGATCCGCAAGTTCATTTATATACTTTAATGTCAGGAAGGTGATCCGTTGGATATCCTTAAGGAACTGCTCCGTCGTTATGACCGTCATCGTTTGCATCTGATCAGCGGAACACTGGCATTCTTTTTTCTGCTCGCCCTTTTTCCTTTACTTATTTTTCTCAATGCCCTGTTGGGCACTTTTGACTTGCAGCTGCTCGATCTGATTGCCTCGCTGGAAGATCTGGTACCCAAGGCAGCGCTGGATATACTGTCGGGTTATGTTTTATCGATTTCCTCGACCTCGACCGGACTGATCTCCTTCAGTTTACTGGCAACTTTATATTCCGCATCGGTTGCAGTCACATCCCTGATCCATTCCATCCATACTGCCTATAATCAGCGCAGTCACCGCCATTTCGTCATCACCAAACTGTGGTCTTTGTTTTTTACTTTTCTGATCGGCATCGCCCTTACCTCCTCACTGGTTTTACCGGCACTGGGACGAAATTTTTTGACGTTTGTCTCTGAATACATCCCGATTTCCAATGCTGTTATCGAGTTGTGGACCAATCTGCGCTGGATACTGACTGCAACGATCATTACCGCAACCTTGGCGCTGCTTTATAAAGTCATACCGTATACGCCATACAAAAAGCAGAGCGTATGGCCGGGCGCCGTCTTTTCACTGATCGGCTGGATGGTCGTATCTCTGCTGTTCTCTATCTATGTCAACAACTATGCCAATTACAGCCTCGTTTATGGGCCTTTGGGTGCGGTCATAGCTTTGATGATGTGGCTGTTTTTTACCGGTATGATCATTATTCTCGGCGCCGAACTCAACAATATCCTCGATGAACGCCGAAACAAAAAACTGAGTCAGTATGTCAAAGTAAGCGATGATGATATTGATGAGGAAGACTGATGCTTACAGCGGCATGATGATTTCATACAACTGATCATCAAATGCGTAATTTCCGATTCTGAACAGTTCCAGACATGCCTTCGATACCGAAGCATCGAATAAGGTACCGGCATGATCTTCGATTTCTTTCAGCGCCACATCCAATCCCAACGAAGGACGGTACGGCCGGTGGGACGTCATCGCTTCAACCACATCTGCCACCATCAGAATGTGTGCCTGCAGGGAGATCTGATCTCCTTTTAATTTGCGCGGATATCCGCTGCCGTCATATCGTTCATGATGCTGATAGATCGCTTCCGCAATGATCGGAGGCAAATTGACATCACTGAGCATCTCATAACCTGCCTGAGAATGAGACTGTAAAAGCATAAACTCAGGTTTGGACAGTTTTCCGGGTTTAGATAAAATTTCACTTGGTACCACGATTTTCCCGATGTCATGGATGTATCCGATGATTCGGACACTGTCGATGACATCCTGACTTAATCCCATCCATTCCGCGATTTTTGCGGAGCAGTTACCGACCCGCCGCTGATGACCGGCCGTATACGGATCACGATATTCAACGATTTGTGAAATGAGCGTGATGGTCGAACTCATCGACTTGACCAGTGCATGGGTACGTTGAGCAACCATTTCTTCCAGATGACGTTGGTAAAGTTCGTTTTCCTTTATCAGCCGCTTTCTTTCATCAGCGAATCTTTTATCTTGAACATTGCGCCTGACAACATGGACAAATTCATCCTTAATCACCGGTTTTGCAAGATAATCATTGGCCTGCGACTGAACTGCGCGGATCGCTGTTTCTACTGTCGGTTCACCGGTTAAAATGATGATTTTACAGTCTGCGTCGATATCCCGGATTTTCTCCATCAGTTCGATTCCGGTCATGCGTGGCATCATGATGTCGGTAATCAGGACATCATACGGATTTTGCTGAAACAACTTTAATGCCTCAAATGCATTAGAAGCGACATCGCATTCATATCCTTCTCTTCGGACAAATTCACTCAGTGTCATCCGCATGCTCAGTTCATCATCGACAATCAGTACTTTGCTCATAAGACCTCCTGCACATCTATTGGTAATTTCACATCAAAACAAGTATACTTATCAACTTCACTCTTCACTTCCAGAATACCCTGATGGTCTTTTATAATCCCGAAACTGATCGACAAACCTAACCCGGTTCCTTGATCCTTGGGTTTGGTGGAGAAAAACGGTTCAAATATTCGATTGATTACGGATGCATGGATACCGTTACCATGATCTTTCACCCGAATCACCACATACGGCCTGTCTTCAATGGATTCTAAAAATACATCCAGCTCGATGATTTTGTTTTCATCAAACTGCGGATATTTATCATTCAGCGCATCACGCGCATTGGTCAGTAAGTTCATCAGCACCTGCTGGATCTGTTGGCTTCGACAACGAACTTTCGGTAAAGGATCGGCCATGTTGACGACAATCGCAATCTGATCTTTTCGAAACGTCACATTGACCAAGGATAAGGTGTTATGGATGATATCAGCGATTTCCGAATAACTGTGAATGACTTTATCGTAGCGCGAAAACTGAAGCAGGCTTTTGACGATTTCGGAAATCCGTTGTGACTCCCGAATGATCATATCACTGTATAAATGGATATCCGAGTCCTCCGGACTGTCTTCCTTGATCAGCTGCGCAAAATTCATAATCCCATTGATCGGATTGTTGATTTCGTGAGCTACTCCACCGGCCAGAGTCCCGATGGATTCCAATCGCTGTTGCTGGTGGATCTTCGCTTCCATATCCCGGGTAGCTTCTTCGAGCTTTCGCTTTTGCGAAACATCCGTCACGATCGAATACAGATAGGGCTTACCTTCGATTTGGATCGGACCGCTAAACACTTCTACATCGACCAAGGTTCCATCGGCCTTTTTATGTACAAACTCAAAACGGTTGCTGAGATTCTGTTTCGCTGCTTTTCGCTTCTTTGCAATTTCTTCCTTATTTAATGGATTTATATCGGAAATATTCATGCGAGTCATCTCAACTTTATTCCAGCCGTAGAAAGTTTCAGCTGCCGGATTGACATCGACGATATTCCCGGATTTCGGTTCGATGATCAGCATGACCGTATGATGATTATTAAACAGATTTCGGTACTTCTCTTCGGTGGCCATCAGTTTGGCCTTATCCTCTTCGCGGTCTTTTTGCAAAAACAAAAGACTGCCCAGCAAGGTCGTCGACACCGGATATAGAGTCAGGACAATGACACCCAACTGACGGACGGCATTGATTGCATTGGCATAGGGCATCGCAAAGAAACATAAAATCATCACGACGTGAATCGTAACACCGAAAAAGAAGATGGATAACCAACGTGGGATAGCTGATTTTGGCAGAATGTACTGCTTCCAAAGGATACCGATCAGTGCTGTTGAAGATACGACTAAAATACCGGTCATCATTCCAATGCCGCCGATAAATATCCGATAAGCAATCAATATGACAGCAGCGACAATCACTGATGGAGTTGAAAACACCAGAGCTGCCGCTCCGACCAAGATCGATCGGGTATCGAATATCAATCCGCTTTCCAGCGTGAAAGGGAAGGTCATGATGATGATCCCGATTAAGCCGATCATTAACCCTTGAATATAGTACCCTATCGATGTAAATCGTTTCAGATTTCTCAATATGTTAAGCTCATAAATGACGGACAATAAGAACAAAAGTGCTACATTATCCAGCAAGCCATGAAGGATCTCACTGTTCATACGACCTCTCTCTACACCCACATTTCGATTATCTCAGTTCAATAACACTTTTACAATGAAAAAATGAGGAAAGAATCGAAAAAAAAGTACCCCATAAGGGTACTATACGACAATATTGACGATCTTATTTTTGATGGCGATCAGCTTACGGATCGGCTTGCCCTCCAGATGGATCTTGACCGTATCGACTTCGATGGCCAGTGATTTCAGCTGTTCTTCATCTGTATCCAGAGCAACCCACATTTTACCGCGGATCTTCCCATTGACCTGAATAACGATCTCTACCTCATCATCGATCAGCATATTCTCATCATACACCGGCCACGGCTGATAAGCGATCGTTTCTTTATTTGTCAGCCGCTGCCATAATTCCTCGCCCAGATGCGGCGCAAAACAGCTTAACAGTTTGACGAATCCTTCCGCATACGGACGATAGATCGCATCGACTCGGTAACACTCATTGATGAAAATCATCATCTGNNTCCAACCAGCGACGCGTACCATCCATCCCTGTATCACTCCAGGGTAGTGCAGCTTCCAAAGGTCCCATAAACATTTCATAGACACGCAGCGTGTCCGCACCGTGACTCTGAAGATAGTCATCCGGATTTAAGACATTGCCGCGGGATTTACTCATTTTCTCCCCATTTTCACCCAAAATCATGCCCTGATGAAACAGGCGTTTAAACGGTTCAGGCGTACTGACGACACCGATATCATACAATACCTTATGCCAGAAACGGGCATACAATAAGTGCAATACCGCATGCTCGGCGCCCCCGACATACAGATCGACCGGCAGCCAGTGATCGAGCAGCTCTTTTGCCCCGATAGACTCAGAATTTCTGGGATCGATATAGCGCAGATAATACCAGCAGGATCCAGCCCACTGAGGCATCGTATTAGTTTCGCGGCGTCCCTTGACACCGTCGACTTCCACTTCCAGCCAATGAGTCGCATGAGAAAGCGGTGATTCACCGTTGTCTGAGGGACGGTAGTTATCCGTTTCAGGAAGTTCCAAAGGAAGCTCACTGATATCGACGGTCCGCTGAGTCCCATCTTCCATCAGGATGATCGGAATCGGTTCACCCCAGTAGCGCTGACGTGAAAACAGCCAGTCACGCAATTTATAGGTCGTCTTCGCTTCTCCTACACCTTGCTCCTTGAGCCAGGCGTTCATCGTCGCGATCGCATCTTCCTTGTTCATTCCGTTGATAAATCCGGAGTTGATATGGATCCCATCACCGACGAAGGCAGCTTCTTCAATGTTACCGCCTTCGAGCACCGGGATGATATCCAATCCGAACTTTTTGGCAAACTCCCAGTCACGTACATCATGACCCGGAACGGCCATGATCGCACCGGTACCATAGGCCGCCAATACATAATCCGCGATCCAAATCGGCACTTTCTTCCCGTTGACCGGGTTGATGGCATAGGCTCCGGTAAATACACCGGATTTGTCTTTGTTTAATTCGGTTCGCTCCAAATCGGACTTCATTTTAATCGACTCGATGTAACTTTCAACTTCTTCTCTATGTTCAGCTGTCGTAATGTCTTTGATAAAGGGGTGTTCCGGTGCCAGTACACAGTATGTTGCACCGAAAAGGGTGTCGCTGCGCGTGGTAAACACGGTAAACTCCTTATCGTGACCGTCAACCTTGAAAACGACATGTGCACCAACCGATTTGCCGATCCAGTTTATCTGCATTTCTTTAGTCGAAGTCGGCCATTCGACCAGATCCAAATCCTCTAAAAGACGCTCGGCATAATGGGTGATGCGCAAGACCCACTGGCGCATCGGCACGCGAAAGACTGGGAAGTTGCCGCGTTCGGACTTGCCGTCGATGACTTCTTCGTTGGCCAATACTGTGCCCAGGTCCGGACACCAGTTGACCGGGATTTCATCCACATACGCCAAGCCGCGGTTATACAACTGTAAAAAGATCCATTGGGTCCATTTGTAATAGTCCGGATCGGTCGTTGAGATTTCCCGGTCCCAGTCATAGGACAAGCCCAAGGATTTGATCTGACTTTTAAAGGTTTCAATGTTCTTTTTGGTAAATCCGGCCGGATGATTTCCGGTGTTTAAGGCAAACTGCTCAGCCGGCAAGCCAAAAGCATCCCATCCCATCGGATGGAGCACATTGTACCCTTCCATGCGTCGCTTGCGGGCGACGATGTCGGTCGCTGTGTACCCTTCGGGATGTCCGACATGAAGTCCGTTGCCCGAGGGATACGGAAACATATCCAGAACATAGTATTTCGGACGCGAGAAATCCCATGTATCGGTTTTAAATGTTTTATTCGACTCCCAATACTGCTGCCATTTCTTTTCAATGCTCTTGTGATCAAATGCCATGGTAATCATCCTTTCCATAAAAAAACGCCCTCTAAGGGCGTAATAACGCGGTACCACCTTAGTTACTGCAATGCAGCACTCAAACCGTTAACGCCGGCCTACGGAACATGTTTTGCATACTCAGCTTAAAGGCGAGTTGGGATGGGGCACCTGTCGTTTTGCACCGGACAACGACTCTCTTGAAAGCTGACCATCTTACTGTTCCTTCTCAAAGCTTATGCAAATATGATACCGAAAAGTGCACTTGTTGTCAATGTGAATCAAGTGCAGTAAGAGATGATTGCGTTCCTGCTTTTCGTGTCTTTTCACTTTATGTTGGGTTTGTGTTAAAATAGATGCGAGGAATAGCTATGAAATACGGACACAATGCGATTTGTATCAATCCCAATACGATGATGATGCCGGTGGGCTACATGGACCGGCAAAATCCGGTTTCTACCACTAAAGGTGATCTTTTTGCGAGGGCATTTTACCTAGAAGATAAAGAAAAGCTGTGCTTTGTGACATTGGACAGTTTCGGTGTTTCCGCTCATATACAAAAGCAGTTTGAAAGTTCTGTCAAAGACGTTTTGGGCCAGGATGTCACGCTGATTTTAAGTTGCAGCCATACCCATCATGCACCTTCACTTGCCTATGCCTTCGGTCATATCAAACCCGATGATTCCTATGCGAAATTTGTGCAGTCACGGCTGCGGGTCATGCTGATGAATATGAAGATCCGTGAGGGCAATATCAAAATCGACTGCCAGCAAACCCAGCAGAGCCTGTTGGGCAGAAGCCGGATCAGCGGGCATGGCGATGATTTTGTCATTTTGCACTTGCTGAGATTCACGAACGAAAACCAGCGGATCGGTAATTTTATCATTTATAACTGTCATCCGACAATCACGGATGCCCAGGCTCCCTATTTCACGTCGGATTATGTCGGGGTAACCCTGGAAAATCTTCATAAGAGATTTCCCGGGGAATTCTTTATGTTTTTTCAGGGACCGGCCGGAGACATCAGTACGCGGTTTACCCGTAAAGACAAAACCTATGAAGAGGTCATCCGGATGGGAAAACTTTTGGCTGACTCGGTCATATCCATGATGAAATCGGTGTCGAAGGCCAAAGATCTCAACCTTGAACGGAAAAGACATGAGCTGGTCATCGAAGGATCTTTAAAAGATGACCGGAAGTATTCGGTTTCGATGTTGGCCAGTGAACGCGAAGTCGCTGAGTTTGAAAATGCCCGACGGGTCTTGCGTGAATGGGCGCGATACCCCGAGCTTCTGCAACAGACCATCGTGATTGATGTGATCAAAATGGGATTATCGACGTTGTACTTCCATCCCTTTGAACTGTTTTCCACATTTACCCGATACCTGCCGGTCAACGGTGTATTGATCGGATATTCGCAGGGGTACGCCGGATACATGAGCGATCTTGGGTGGGAGACGTCTTCCTATGAAACCTTATTGGAAATCTATGATGAGCAGCACAAGAAGAAGCTGATCGAAATTTTGAAGAGTAAATGAACAAGAAAAATCCTTTCCCATACTCCCACGATAATAAGCGCTATTATACGTGGAATCACTATCTGAAAACGACCTTCAAACAGAAGGTATTCAAAGTCCCGCTGGATGCGGGATTTTCATGTCCCCACCGGGTCAACGGTATCGGCGGCTGTACGTTCTGTTCCAGTGCGGGCAGTGGTGATTATGCCCAAAACCGCTCGGATAATCTTCTGAATCAGTATAATGCCGGATTTGAGATGATGGCGAAGAAGTGGCCACTAGCCCAAGGCATTGCCTATTTTCAGGCGTATACCAATACGTATGCCCCCTTAGAAAAGCTGAAAGAGATTTACGATCCGTTTTTTGATGATCATCCCTGCATCGCCGTTGCCATTGCGACTCGCACGGACTGTCTGGATGATGAGATCATTGATTATCTCAAGTTCAAAAGCACGGTCAAACCATTGTATTTGGAAATCGGTGTACAGACGATTCATCCGGTGACGGCTTTGCGTATCAATCGCAGAGAGAATATCGAAGATATTGAGAAGAAACTGGTTCGATTAAAGGATGCCGGATTCAATCTCGTGCTTCACATCATAAACGGACTTCCGGATGAAACCGAAGCCATGATGCTCGATACGATCCGATGGGTCGCAAAAATCAAGCCGTTTGCGGTGAAGATCCATATGTTGCACATCATCAAAGATACGGTCTTGGCACGGCAGTTTGAGCGAAATCCGTTTCCCGTATTATCTAAAGAAGAGTATGTGGACATCGTTGTAAAACAGCTTGAACTTCTGCCCTCGGACATCGTCATTCAGCGTTTGACCGGTGATGCCGTCGCAGATGATCTGATCGAACCGGAGTGGACACTGAGAAAGGTGTCCGTGCTCAATGATATTGACAAAACCATGGCTCAGCGTAACAGCTGGCAAGGAAGAATTTATGACCTCGAAAAACATCAATGAAATCACCCATCAGTGGCTCAAAGAGATTTGTGACAAAAACACCGTCGCTATCGATGCAACGGCCGGAAACGGACATGACACCGTCTTTTTGGCCGAATTGTGTAAAAGTGTCATTGCGTTTGATATCTCCACTCAAGCCATAGTGAACACAAAAAAACGATGCGCAGGATATGATAACGTCATTCTGTTGCACCAGAGCCATGATCAGATGATCAACTATGTACGCAAAGCAGATATCGTGGTGTTTAACCTGGGATATCTGCCCCATGGGGATAAAAACATCATCACTCTTACCGAAACGACGATCCGGGCTATGAATCAGGCGAAACTGATTTTGGGTAAGGGATATGTGTGTGTGACCTGCTATCGGGGACACACAGGTGGTAAAGAAGAACATGCAGCGGTGCTTGAATGGTTAAATGAACATATGATAATTGAAAAGACCTATACATATTCCGTGGCCGATGCACCGATTGCTTATCTGGCCAAAGTTAAAGACCGCTAGCGGTCTTTGAGGTAGTTTAGTATTTTCTGGCTGTTGCGCTTATATGCAATATCCAAGACAGACTCATCTTTAAACGAATACGCATGTACATCCGCACCCGCTTCGATCAGTTGACTGAAAATCGAAAGGTCATCTTCAAAAGCCGCGATATGCAACGGTGTATATCCGTTGGAATCCGCAATATTAACCGATGCCATCGCATCTATCAGCATCCGGATAATTTCCGGATTTTTCTTTCCGGCAATGGCCGCATGCAGAGCGGTATTGGACGGGATATAGGGGATTTGAGAATGCGATACCGCATTGGCATCCGCTCCGTTTTCAAGTAACTGACGCACCATTTCGACTCGTCCGTAGTGTGCAGCAAGTCCCAGCGGTGTCAGCCCGTTTTCATTTTCCTGATTGATCAGGTGCGGATGGTTAATAAGAATCAAAGTAAAGGCATGGGCGTCATCGATTTCAATCGCCCGAGTAAACCGATCGATCATGGTCATCCCTCCTGTTAATACCATTATGAATGAAATTTATTGAAAATTCATCATTTTCGACCTGAGGTCATCATTTCTTTTCTATACTGCTGAGCCGTCATTCCGGTTTTTGACTTGAACACCGTATAGAAATACCGGACATCTTCCATCCCGATCGAAACAGCAACTTCCGTAGCAGACATATCGGTTTCGATAAGCAATCGTTTGGCTTCTTCCATGCGGAAATTAGTCAGATATTCATTAAACGGAACGCCCATTTCATCTTTAAACAGCTGACGCACATAACCAACTGAATATCTCAGTTTTATCGCCAGCTGTTCGATCGATGACTGCGGATCACTGAAATGATTTTGAATATAACTGTGTAATTGATTTTTGATTTGAAGCCGGACATCATCGGACTGATGACTGACAATATCCTGATAATATTGGATAGACACATCCTCACGGGTCATCGCAAATTCGCATGCTGCTTTCGCCTGCCGGTAACATTTGCTTATCTGATCGGATTTTTCGATTTTGTGACTGATCCCGGCAATCCATCCGTGATTTTGCCATTGTTCAAATGTCTCGATTTGCGTTCGAGTGGCAAAGGCAGCAAAGCCAAAATCATCGGTTACGGTCATGTTGGGCTGAAACAGTTCCCACAAGTATCTACCGGCGAGTGTATTCAGGCTTTGATCGGTATTGACAAAGCGCGGCTGTAAAACGATGATATGGGTCGATGACCAGTCCAACTCCATTTTTGAAACTCTTTTCCCCTCCATCACGGACCGTATCTCATCGGAAATCTTTCGTTGATCCAGATGGCTGAGGGCATCAAAAATAAAATCAAACTCATCGGTGTGTACATCCGGATGAACCTGGTTGATTTTCGCTATCTGCAATACCATCCGCTGGATCGGTGAGTACAGTTTTTGTGAAAGAAAGATACTGATCGCAGCGATGATAATCAGTAGGACACCAAACAACAATATAACGATGGCATTGGATCGGTTGACTTCCGTGGAAATTGTACGATAGTCATAGATGCTAAAGAAAGTCAGATCAAACTTCGGGGTATCAAGAGTACTGACCAACGATTCTTCATCGTACACCTGAGCAATGTACACATTATCCGCAGGTATGCCTATGCTTTTATCCGTAATGTACTCTTGACTGAAATAATACGTATTGAACCGACGGTCACTGCTGTCCGCAATGATTTGGCCAAATCGGTTGACGATGATCATCGTGTGATCATCCCCTTCAACCGTCAGCAACTTCGCCAACAGATTTTCATCGATATTGACAAACATGACTTTACTGATCTGTCCGGGTGCAGCTGAAAAAGTGAAGGTCAGGGTAAGATACTCTTTTGGCTGTTGATTAATCTCGGTTTTCCGCGGATAGAATATAAGGTTACGGATGGCCGAATTTGGAAATCTCAAGTCTTCAAGCATCGTTATCAATCCGGTATCAGCACTCTGATTCAGTTGTGTGTTTCGGCTAAACGATTCGATGACCGTTGCATTTGCGACATCGACTAAAACGATTGAGTCGACCAAAAAATCGTTATAGACCAAGGTAGCCAATCTGTTTTGGATATCAACATTGACCGGCAGATCATTTTTATAAGATGTCAGGGTCTCATCCGTCGCAAACAGTTGAAAGTAGCGGGCGTAGATTTCTTCAAGAAACAGCATCGTGCTTGAAGATGAGACTTTTAGGGCTGAACTCGCCTGACTGTAACGGCTGTTTATGATTTGGTTGGTCAGCAGGTTCGAATAGATCACGGATAAAACAGCGACTGATATCACTCCGGTCATGATATATGAAAAGGCGATCCTGTTTAAGACCTTGCTTTTACTGAAAATTTTCTTCATTTGCTCACCGTGTCTTCATTATAGCATGCTCAAGATTAAGAAAAGAAGAGGATTAGTCATCATCCTCTTCGTCGTCATCATCATCGTCATCGTCGTCATCATCATTCTTGTCATCGTCATCATCATCGTCAAGTTCGATTTTTGATTGCAGTATCGCACCGCTGATGGCATCAATCTTCAGTTCGTATTCTTTACCGTTTCCCTTAAACTCCAGTTCGAAGTATGGCGGATGATCATCATCATCTAACTCAAATTCCACTAACCGGGCATCCCCGACAATGGTCCGGGCAATCGCAATGACTTGATCTCTGGTCAGCATTGTCTGTACCGGCACACCGTTCGTTAACAGTTTTTTCTCAACTTTATTAACGACCCCCGTCACGGCATGAATCTTGACTTCAAACTGATGTGTATCTGTTACCAATTTGACTTCATATTCCTTATCATCACGATCCAGCTCAAATTTTGTAACCACAGCCCCTTGATCCGCCTGAGTTTTCGCAATCGCAATGGCTTCTTCTTGGGTTATAAAGGTTTCACTCGAGATGATACCGGTATCGGTCAGAATTTTCGTCACCGAGGTTTTGACATCCTCCGCAAACGCTGTAATCAATGTCATCGAAAGCACAAATCCGACAAAAACCAATAATGTATTTTTCACTATATTTTTCATAGGTTTCCTCCTGTTGACTGAAGTATATAAGAAGAAGAAACATTCGAATATCCAAGATATCAAGATTGTGCATTATCTGTATATTTTCAACAGTATTTTACTGATTGAGTATCTTCACTGCCTCAAGAAATGCCGCTTTGTCCCTACGCTGGATCAGTCTGCCGATTTTTGAAACCTCACGATCCAGCCATTCGATACTTTCTTCTTTACTTAGCCACAACACTTCATCCATCAGTGACTGTTCCATCTCGGTCCGCTGATAACTTTTATGTTCTCCCGTGACCGAAACCAGAAAGAAATAGCTGACCGTCTGACGCCCGATCAGATGATAGGCATCGATGATCACACCCAGAAAATCTTTGATTTCAACGTCCAGACCCGCCTCTTCCCGACACTCACGGATAATGGTTTCCTGTGCACTCTCCCCCGCTTCGATCCCACCACCGATGGTTTCGATATGATCACGGATCCCGAAATCATCTTCACCGCGTATCGGCAAAAAGGCGAATTTACCCTGATGTTCAACGATTGCACGGGCCGTAAAGCGCGAATGGGTGATAGATGATGGCGGAAACTGATCGTCACTAAATACTCCGAGAATGTTCATTTTCCTCCAAAAAGGACGCCTTCGCGTCCTTCTTTGACCTAACGGCCGTTGTGAATGATGTGGGGGGGATATAGTCACACGGTCGTGTCAGTCGTTGGGAATTACCCAATTTCATAATAACTTGCATTTTTGCGATTGTCAATGATTTGAGATGATAGGTTCAACATGAAAAAAGAGCCGGGGCAACGGCTCTTTCAGACGATATTCCTAGAGAAAGGGAGAAGGAATTTCACAACTTAACTATACAAAATAAGATTGTGTATAATTTCGTTTCATTGTGTGAAAATATGTGAAATCAGTTCTTTTGAACACAAATGCCAATCAGTCCCGGACCGGTGTGAACACCCAACGCCGGGGAAACCGGACCGATATATACCTGACTGACTGAAGACAGCTGACTTACCATCTCCGTCTTGATATCTGAAGCCTCCGGATAAGCGTTGCCATGAGCGATCGCCAACTCAATGGACGATGCGGATTTGGCATAGGCCAGTGCATACTCGACGGTTTTGCGTAAGGACTGGACGCGTCCGCGGGCTTTGGTTACAGTCGTATAAATCCCCTCTTCATTGCATGTGATGATCGGTTTGATATCAAATGCCGAACCAATCATCGCGGAAACTTTACCGATACGGCCGCCGCGCTTAAGATACTCCAGCGTCGATAAAACAAAGTAAATTTTGGTATTTTCAATAGCCGATTTGGTCTGACTGACGATCTGCTCGTAAGGTACATTCTCTTTCGCCAGACGCGCTGCCTTGATCGCGGACATCCCGCTGCCAATACCGATGTTTTTGGTATCGAGCACCTCCATGGGCACCGGTGAATCATGAGCGGCCAAACGCACCATATTAAACGTACCGGAAAGTCCGCTGGAAAGCAGGACTGCCAGGATACGGGTATAGCCTTCTTCCTTGATTCGCTGAAGAAGATCAGTAAGATCCGACCCCAACGGCAGACTGGTCGTCGGTACTTCCGTTTCCAATCCTTCATATACGGTTTGAGCATCGATGTCCACACCGTCGCGATAACTGCGCTCTTTGTAATTGACTTGCAACGGCAAGACAAACATACCTAATTCATTGACGATTTCCACGGGAACATCACTCCCTGAATCGGTCAGTATGGCTACTTTTTCCTTATTCATTTTCTAAAACTTTCTCACTTTCTTTTCGGTTGATAATGATTGCTGTCAGCCGTTTGCTTGCAAAGGCCAAGGCCGCCAGCTTCATGATGAGCGTGTTATCTTCGATCGATCCTTCCATCAGTGCGATCGGCTGACTCGACACACACTGCTTATTGAGCAGATGGACGGCATTCTCGATTTCCTGCGTAAACAGGTTGTACGCATTCTTTAATCCCAAAAGACGGATTTGAGTTGAGACACCCGCCTGAATCTGGGAAATCTCAAACACATCTTTGAGTACGGCAATCGCAAATATATAGGCGACATGCATACGTGAATAGCGCTTTTTGACCGGCTTGGGAATCAGCTGAAGTTTTACATAATTGTTGATCATCGCGGCGGTCACCGGCTTGATTTGCATCGGATCAAGATATCGAGCTGTCAGACTGAGCACCTGATCCATATAAAGATCGATATCCGGCAACTCTTCCCAGCGTGGCAAATGTACATTTTCCATCGAAACACCTCACATTCTCCCTTATTCTAATATAATCATAATGATTAGTCAATCTAGTTATCATAATTATTTGAGGGATGGAAAAAAGACCGTCTCCGGTCTTTTTTCACTATTTATAAGGGGAAAGAATATCTGTATGGTATTCAAAAGGGGATATTATGTAGGAGAAGAGGATCCATACAGTGCAAGATCTCTCTTGCAAGAATAATATATCAAATAAAGTCGGTTGAAATTTGTTCAGATTATGTAAAAATATGTGAAATACAGAAATTATCGCGAAATATGCACTTTCCACTCGTGTCCGTAGCGGATGTGATAGGTTTTCGCAAAACTGCCCTGACACACCGCAAATGCCAAGACCATCAGTTCATTGACATACCCGACCGGTGCTCCGACACCGACCGAGCCAAATGATGCTCGAAACGGCAGTCTGTAATCAAAGACGATGTCATCCTTATGACGGATGGTCACATGCAAATCATCGGCATGCGTAAAGCCCGCATCATACAACAGCTGTACGGGAATATTGGACCAGACATTGCCGAAATTGGGATCATCGATTTCCAGATGGCCGAAAATGACCCCATCCTTCACCCCATATTCCAACGGTGGCAATTTGACGATCTCATTTGGATCAAAGGATTCGCCCAGCTGCTCAAAGGTCAGCTGACCGCTGGCATATAATGCGCCGACATAACCGAAAATATCCCGCCCGTGAAAAATACTGGTACCGACCGTTGATGGTAAACGTAAATGCGGATGCAAGTGACGGACTTGCACGATCCCCTGATCTTTCGCAAGATGGGTCAGCGTACCGTTGTCCGGACAGATAATGATATATCCGTCCCGGGTCAATGCCGCAACCCCTTTTCGTGCCGTTCCGACACCGGGATCGACGACCGTGATAAACACCGTTCCTTTAGGCCAAAAGCGCATCGCCTGATGCAGGCGATAGGAAGCGGACCAGATATCATACTGAGGGATCTCATGGGTCCCATCGGTAATATCCAAGGTCGGATCGATGGTTTTCATCACGCCTTTCATGGACATGATCGCCCCTTCTTTATAAGTCCAGTCCGTTATTAATACGATCAATGGTTTCATAAGCCTCCTAGACATTGGCAATGGCAATCATTGCCTCAATCACCATGTTCAATACATCTCTTAAATAACTTACTTCGATATATTCATCTTTCTGATGGGCAAGCATCGGCGTCGATGAACGCGGATCTTTGATTCCATAAGGAACACACATCCCATCATACATTTTTGCATACGTGACCCCGCCGCTGATCAGCGGTTGAGATTCATGATCCCCGGAATACTGACGGTACACCCGGATGCACTCGCGGATAAACGGATTGCCTAAGTCAGTGAGCAATGCCCGCGCATCGTAATCCAACCGTACTTCAATGTTTTGCAGGTGTGATTGAACTTGGTGCGTCAGCGCTTCACTGTCCACACCCAACGGATATCGCACATCCACTTCACCGTATAGTTTTCCGTTTTCAATGCGAAGCACATGCAATCCGCTGGTCAGATCACCCATGACGGGATGATTGAACTGACCGTCAAACCCATGCCCGTAAGCATCCCGAAACGTCCGGTATAGCGCTTTGATCTTCGGATCGAGCACAATATGACGCAGTATGTTGAGCGAATCGACGATGGCATTGTGGCCCAAATCCGGAACGGAAGAATGCGCGGCTTTACCATATACCTCAACCAAGATACCTTCTTCGGTTTCTGCGGCTTTATAGCGGACATTCAGTCCGTCAGCCACCTTTGTCACAAACGCCAACCGTTCGCGTACAATAAACGTCGCTTTGTCACAAATCACATTGCATGCTGTTCCGGCTGAAAAGCGGACGAGTTTTGATGCTGAAAACGGACTGTTGAGCGTCCACATCAGTGCTCCCTTTTCCCCACCGCTGATCGGATATGCTCCATCCGGGGTAAAGGCAAACAAGGGTTGCCCATACTGCTTAACATAATGACCGATGTCTTCCATCGTCCGCTCTTCATCCATGCCAAACACGGCACGCAGCTCATGTTTGATCGGAATATTATTTTCTCTGATGTATACCAAAGCCATCATCGTTGCGACCAAAGCGGATTTCATATCCTGCGTTCCCCGGCCGTAAAGTTTCCCGTCGATAATCTTTGCACCGAAAGGATCTACGGACCAGTCATCTCCGACACCGACCACATCCATATGCGAGACCGCTTCGACCCGATCCTTCCCGTTTCCGATCGACCATGCCACCGCATGCCCCGGTGTTTCGATGACCTCAAAGCCCCAGGCTTCACCCAGCGATTTCGCCCATTGGTAGCCTTTTGCCACATTGGATCCATACGGGGTTAGGGGACTTACGGATTCTTCATCATAGACGGTCGGTATCTTTAAACACTGCGATAATGTATCCAAATACCGCTGAAAAGCCTCATCACTCACTTTAATCATATTTACCTCCAAATGATCGGACACCACATATGAGTTTGAGGCGGCCAGACATTAACACTGATGATATATCCGATACTGAATAAAAAGAGTACAAGTGTAATGGCCTGAATGATGCGATCAGCCCGAGTCGGCTCATGCTCACAGTAGTACGAACGTTTCTTTAATCGTCCGTATCCCCGCAAATCCATCCCATTGGCGATGGTCTGTACCCGGTCAAAGGAAGTGATGATCAGCGGGACCAAAATCAATACCATCTGTTTCAGTCGTTCACGGATGCCTGTACGCTTGGCATCCATTTCGACCCCGCGCAGCTGCATCGATATTTTGATGTTTTCATAATCACGTGCAATATCGGGAATGTAACGGAATCCAAGCGATACGACCGTGCATATTTTATAAGGAACGCCTAATGAATACAAACCGGCCGCAAACTCGCTGGGCGTGATGGTCGTGATAAACCACAATGAAACCGTAAAGTTCGTCAGCATTTTGATCAGCCGGACAAATAAATACCAAAAAGTCTCGATTGGAAAGACGAAATAGTTGTTTAGCTGCCCGATGATCGTCAGATTGTTGCACCAGTATTCGCCGACCGTCGGATTGGCTACATAAAACAGTACGATGTTGAGCAGATTGAAAAAGATGACCACGCTCATGATGACTTTGACCTGTTTCCAGTTGGGCTTTGCGCTGATGATCCCGATCCATGTCAACACAAAAATCGGCAGTATCAGGCGCAGATCAAAGGACATGGTAATAAATACCAGCAAGACCACAAACAGTCGGACTTTCGTCGTTCCGGTCAGTTGATGTAAAAATGTATTGCCCGGGACCACGTTGATCAGAAATTTGTCTTTCATCGTTTCCCACCTCGCTCCAACGTGATGAACTGGTCGATCAGCGCCTGTGGGGATCGTCCGATCCGTTGAGCTAAACTATAGAGAGAGGTCTGTTTCAGATTGGCACGTTCAATGATGTCGGGATCGGTTAATACCTTATATACCTGATCGTCACATATGCATTCCCCATCCGCAAATACGATGGCCCGATCGGTATATTCGATGGCCAGGTGCATATCGTGGGTGATAAAAAGGATTGTCAGATTCATTTTTTCATGAAGTTCTTCCAAAAACGAAAGAATTTCGGTGTAATGACGGTAGTCCTGTCCGGCCGTCGGCTCATCCAGTAAGATGACCGTCGGTTTGAGTGCCAGCATTGCGGCAATCGTGATGCGCTTGCGCTGACCGTAACTGACGGCACTGACCGGCCAGTTACGCATGGCATACAGATTGCATGTCTTGAGCACTTCACTGACGCGCTCGTCGATCTGTTCCTCGGTCATTTTGCGCAGTTTCAGTGCCAATCCGACTTCATCCTTGATGATATCCTTGACCAGCATCTGATTGGGATTTTGCATGACATAGCCGATCATCGCTCCCAGCTCTTTGATGGTCATGGTCAGATAGTCTTTCTGATCCACGCGTATCGATCCTTCATCAGGACGGATGACACCGCACAGCATCTTGGCAAAGGTGCTTTTCCCGGCGCCGTTTTTACCGATGATGGCGATTTTCTCTCCCCGTCCGATATCAAAGGTGATATTCTTAAGTACTTTCGTCTGATCATAGGCAAAGGAAACATCCCGGACTTCAATCAGCTTTTCGTCATATTGCTTCTCGATTGAAGCCACATACGTTTCTTCAAATGCTTTGAGCTGATCGTCAAAGCGCGAAAGATCCATGGTATGGACATCACACGGACCATCCGAAACCAACACCTGACAGCCTGCATGTTTGAGTGCGGATAAGTAAAGCGGTTCACGGATTCCGTATGTCTTTAAAAGATTGCTGACCAAAAGCTCATCGGGCGTCATGTCGGCTATAATCCGGCCTTCATCCATCAGGATGATCCGGTCGATCGGCCGATGCAAGACATCTTCAAGCCGATGCTCGATAATGATTACGGTCTTCTGATTCTGGTTATATAAATCATCGATCAGCTCGATGGCCGTTTTACCCATCGCCGGGTCCAACGATGCCAAAGGCTCATCAAACAGTAATATCTGAACGTTTTCATGGATGACCCCGGCCAGCGAAACTTTCTGCTTTTGCCCGCCGGATAGCCGATACGGAACGGCAGCCAAAAAATCCTGCATCCCTACGATGGTGGCCGCATCCGTTACTTTCGTCAACATCTCTTTACGCAAGACGTTTTCATTCTCAAGGGAAAAGGCAATATCTTCTCCGACACTTAATCCGACAAACTGGGCATCTGAGTCCTGTAATACGGTACCGACCTGCTTACTTAAATCAAAAATGCTGGCATTGACCGTCTCAATGCCAGCAATTCGACAGCTGCCTTTGATTTCCCCTTCATAGGAGAAAGGGATCAGACCATTGATGCAGTGTGCAAGTGTTGATTTCCCACTGCCCGAAGCACCGAGGATCAGCACTTTCTGATGCTCATATATTGTCAGATTGATATCGTGTAAAGTGGCTTCCGTCTGTGATTTGTAACGAAAGGTGAAATCTTTAAACTCTATCAACGGCTGTTTCATTATTCTCTGCTCAGATTGGTGCCCTTGGCATAACGTCTGGCCAAAGCAAACAGCAAAGGAATACCCGCAACTACCAACACAGTGATATTGCTTAAGGTAGCCGCAAAAGATTGCATAAAGGTGATCGTCAGTTCACCGCCATACAGCAATACGGTCATGATCGGTGTAACGACACCGAATGCGAGCATATTGGCCAATACGGCAACGACAGCGAAAATCGCTGCATGTTTGATATCGAACTTACCTTCTTTGATGTTGGCTCCGTACACCGGTAACATACCGACCAAAAAGCCCAACACGGCATTGCCGGTCGACCAGTCAAACCAGTAACCCCAGCCGCCGAGCAAATCTGCAAACACGTTGCCAAAGAAACAGGCTACGGCTGCAGGCAAAGCACCAAACAAGCCTCCGACGATAACCGGAACCAACATGGCGGTCGTCAGACGGGTATTGGTAAATACCGTGATCGAACCGTAATTCATCAAAACCCCAAACAAAGCGGCACCAATGGCGACAGCAACGACGGTCGGTGTATCCCATTTGCCCAGAAGAAGACTACCTAAACTCTTTTTCATATACGATCTCCTTTCCCCAGAGTGGCTATATGTTAACCATAATCAGATTATAGGGCATACGGAAACATATTTCAATGAATGTTCATTGATTATCATATTTGTTTCATGGTTTCATGATCTAAAAAAGGTGTATGATAACTATGAAGATGAGGAGGGATTTTGATGAAAAAGATTTGTCTGATTCTTATTGTAATTATAACAATTTCTCAAATAGGCTGCTCCCCCACAACCATTAAAACCGGACGATATGTCATGGAAAACACAGAGACTGAAGAGTGGTCATGGATTGATATCATGGAAGACAATCGGTATGAGTTTAACCGTGCTCTCAACACTTCCTACCGTCCCAGCGGTAAGTACACCGTTGAAGGTAACAAACTCATTCTCAAGGTCGGCGATAACTCTTCCTATACCTTTATCATCGAAGGCAATTCACTGATTTATGACAGTACGACGACTTCCGGTCATTTTCTCAAGGAGGGAACAGTTTATACCCTGAAGACCAAATGAAAAAAGCGGGGCGACCGCTTTTTCGTTACTTTATCTTTGGATGGTAGACGATCGAAAGTCCCAACGGAATGACCAGGGATATCGCAAAAATCATCAGTGTCGTATCATATCCGACACTGTTGACCAGAACCCCGGCCAATAAAGGTGTAATAAACGTAGGTAATCCGCCAAACAAGGCCATGCCCAACATCTGACCGCTTGATTTCAGATGCATCGGAGTTTCATCATCGATCAAAACTTTCTGAGCGATCATATACAGCGGGAATGTCAGCATTTGCATTCCAGAGACCAATATGAGCAAAAACGGCGTCTGCACGATGGCATACAGAACAAAACGGATAATATAGAAAATGATGGAGAAAATCAGGATTTTTTTGCTTCCCAGCTTCAGCAGCATCCATCCCCCCAAAAAGAAGAATGGCAGTTCCATGATGGCCTGAAAGGACCACTTGAGCCCGACATCGTCATTGGTTCCCCCCACCACCAGTATCTTATCGATGACCGTGTACATATCCGCAGCCATGACAAAGCTTACCATGATAAAAATGATCATCAGCATCACATACGGTTTGTTGGATAAAAGCTGACGTACATCACTGAACTTCAGACCCACATCCGAACCGGTTTTTTTTGCATCCGGCAACGTACGGGCGACACCGAAAGTAATCAGTGCACCCACCGCCATAAACAAACCCAGATACTGATAGCCAAAAGATGTTACCAAGAATGATGTAAGCGGTGCACCGATCGCCCAGCCGATCGCCCCAAAGGCCCGGATCATCCCGAAGTTATCGCGGACTTTCTTACTGGTCTCGATCGTCCAGGTTTCCAACAGTCCGTTGGTCACCCGAAACAATCCGCCGACAAATGACACGGCGATAAAGTGGAAAAAGAAGACTTGGGATGTGACATAATACATCGCCACGGAAGAAATTGTAAATACGATCCAAAACAGACCGAAGAAGCGTTTGACTGAGCGGTATTTGTCACAAAGATAACCGCTGTACAGCTGTCCGAAAAAGGCGACGAAAGCAATGGTCGAAAGGATGATTCCCCGTTGCAGCGGATCATATCCGACATAAATCAAAAATGGGATCAGTTGGGTAAACGCCAGAGCCAAACTGACGAATGCAATCAGATACAGTGCAAAACTGACTAAAAATATCCGTTTCTCGTTCATATTCCTACCCCAATTCAGCCGATAAAGGTTGTTTCTGTTATTACTATATCACAATCGACATCGAATGGCTCCACCGAAATTTCAGCGGTTTCCTGAAAGGAAAAAGCGATCCCGATTTTCTTGGCCGGGGTAAGGGCGAGATAGCGGTCGTAATACCCCTTCCCGTAGCCGATGCGGTGTTTATGTTTATCAAAGGCCACGATCGGAACGATGATCACATCGAGTTCTTCGGGATCGGTTTTTTCTTGGGTGGTCGGTTCCAGGATGCCATAAACTCCGACCGATAAATCTTTAAACGAAGTGATCCGGAAAAAATCCATGGTCTCATCATCGACCTTAGGCGTATAAATCTCAATATGTTTATCCCAAAACCAATGCTCCATCAGTCCGTAGGTATCGACTTCCCCGCGCGTCGAACAGTAAATTCCGATGCGTGTGGCATTCCCTACTGCCATCAGAACGTTATCTTTGATCTGCTCTTCCGTCAATAAGCGTAAAGACAGGGGGTACTCCTGTCTTTTTTGAATCATTTCTTTTCGGATGACGGCTTTCATCAGCCGATGGAACCTTCCATCTCCAGACGAAGCAGCTGGTTGAGTTCGACCGCATATTCCATGGGAAGTTCGCGGGTAAAGGGTTCCAAGAATCCCAGGATGATCGTTTCTGCCGCCTGCTCTTCCGTCAGTCCGCGCGACATCAGATAGAACAGTTGTTCTTCGGAAATCTTGGATACCGACGCTTCATGTTCGACGGTCGACAGATGCGTATTGACGATGTTGGTCGGCAAGGTATCGCTGCGCGAGATATCATCGAGTAACAGCGTATCGCATTCGATCTTGGATTTTGCTCCGTGGGCATTGGCATTGTGTTTGATCATGCCGCGATAGTTGACCGAACCGCCGTTGCGGGCGATCGATTTGGAAATGATCGTACTGGAAGTATTGGGTGCGGCATGGATCATTTTGGCCCCGGCATCGAGCACCTGGCCTTTACCGGCCACGGCGATCGAAATCGTCATGCCCCGGGCATATTCCCCGGCCAAGAAGCACGCCGGATATTTCATGGTGATGCCCGAACCGATGTTTCCGTCTATCCATTCCATGATGCCGTGATCAAGCACTTTGGCCCGCTTGGTGACCAGGTTCAAAACATTGGGTGACCAGTTTTGCACGGTCGAATAGCGGCATTTTGCATTCTTGTGAACGATGATCTCGACGACCGCCGCATGTAAGGAATCCTTGGCATAAATCGGTGCCGTACAGCCTTCAACATAATGGACATCCGCCCCTTCATCGACGATGATCAGCGTACGTTCAAACTGACCCATCGATTCGGTGTTGATGCGGAAGTACGATTGTAACGGCTTATCGAGTTTGACTCCTTTGGGCACATAGATAAACGAACCGCCGGACCAGACGGCGCTGTTTAGTGCCGCAAATTTATTGTCATTGTAACCGACGACCGAAGCAAAGTATTTCTTGAACAGTTCAGGATGCTGACGCAGACCGCTGTCCGTATCTAAAAATATGACGCCTTTGTCCTCGACTTCTTTGAGCATGTTGTGATAAACGACTTCCGATTCATACTGCGTCGATACCCCGGCTAAAAACTTGGCTTCCGCCTCCGGGATCCCCAGTTTGGCGAATGTGTCCTTGATCGTTTCCGGAACATCTTCCCACCGGTTTTCCATGCGTTCACTCGGCTTGATATAATAGGTATATTCGTCAAAGTCGATTTGCGAAAGATCCGCACCCCAGGTGGGCATTTCTTTCGACATAAAACTCTCAAACGCCTTGACCCGAAACTGGGTCATCCACTCGGGTTCGCCTTTAAGATGCGAAATCTCTTCGACGATTTCCCGGTTGATCCCTTTTTTGGTTTTGTATATACTGACGTCTTTGTCCGCAAAGCCGTATTTATATTCATCTTTGGGTATATTGACATTGTGTTCAGTCATGTTGTCCCTCACTTTCTTCAATGATTTGTTTCATTGCGTTCCAGCCGATGGTCGCACATTTGATGCGGTTGGCCTGTTTGCCGACCTGATAGAAAGCAATCGCTTCTTCAAGCGGTTTTAGATCCACCGGTTTCAGGTCGATCATATCGAAATAGCGGTCAATGAGCACTTTCGCCTCATCCAGTGTTTTTCCTTTAAGCAGTTCGGTCAGAATTGAGGTCGATGCGGTCGAAATCGTACATGCCACCCCATCAAAGCAGATGTCCGTGATTTTATCGCTGTCAATGGTCGCCCACACTTTGATATCATCGATGCACGACTCCGAAGCCATATGGATCATATGGTTATGACGTGTGTCTCCGGCATGTTTATTGCGCGGATACTGATAATGGTCCATGATGATTTGACGTAACAGCATCGGATCGGTAATGTCCATCGTCATCGCTCCTTCTAAAAGAACAGATCCACACATTTTTCCAAGGTGATCTCGCGGATGACCTGGACGAAATGATCGATTTCTTCTTTGGTATTATAGAAATACAGACTGGCCCGAATGGTTTCGGAAGTCTCTAACATATCCATCAAAATCTTGGCACAGTGATTGCCAGCCCGCACTGCAATGCCCTGCGAGTTGATGTAGGATGCGGCATCCTGCGCGAAAATATCTTTGACGTTAAAAGTAATGATTCCGGTCGCTGCCTGCGGATTATAGATCGTGATATGATCCATATCCCGGATTTGTGACATCAGGTAATCACGCAGATGATGCTCATAAGCAGTAATATTCTCCATGCCGATGGCTGAAATATAATCAATAGCTGCCTTAAATCCTAAAACCGCTTCAATGGCCGGTGTGCCGGCTTCAAATTTGTACGGCGGATTTTTCAGCAGGATGTTGCCGCAAATATCGAAGCGGGCATTGCTTCCGCCACCGAGCATAAACGGATCCATCTGCTGAAGCAACTCGTATTTTCCGTAAAGTGCTCCGACACCGGTCGGACCGCACAGTTTATGGGCGGAAAATGCGAGAAAATCACAGTCCCAGTCTTCCACATCGGTCGCGATATGCGGCACCCCCTGGGCACCGTCGACCACGATGATCGCTCCGTACTCATGCGCGATTTTCGCCATCTCTTTGATCGGTGCGACATAACCGAGCACATTGGTAATGTTTGCCAGGGTGACGACTTTGACCTTGCTGTGCATGGCTGCCTTGAAATTGTCCAAAGTCAGCTCTCCGTCTTCAGCTAAGGGAATGTATTCGAAAATCGCACCGGTCACTTCCGTGGCTTTAAACCAGGGCAATATATTGCTGGCATGTTCGGCTTCGGTCGAAAGCACGACATCACCGGGTTTCAAAAACTTCTGTCCCCAGCCGTAGGCAACCAGATTCAGTGCGGCGCTGGCTCCAGAGGTAAAAACGATTTCGCGGGGCTGGGCATTGATAAAGCGGGCCACAGCTTCCCGGGCACTTTCATATCCTTCCGATATCTGATAGGAAAGGTCATAATCGCCGCGATGTACGTTGGCTGTCTGTTCGGTATAATACTTCGTTACCGCATCGATGACCGTTTGCGGTTTGAAGGTGGTTGCCGCATTGTCAAAATAGATCAAGGGTTTACCTTGCATCATTTTGCCATTGAGCATCGGGAAGTCCTTGCGGATCTTCGTTACATCAAGCATGATTCGCTCACCTTCTTCGTGATTTCCTGACTCAGGCGTTCTTTGATCGCTTCGTTGTCGATGACTTCGATAATCGGTAAAAGATAGCCCAAGGTAATGAGTTTGAGTGATTCACTGCGGGAAAGGCCGCGCGACTGCAAATAATATACCTGATTCAAGTCGGGTTGTCCGACGGAAGCCGCATGCGAGGCTTCCACATCGTTTTCATCGATGATCAGTTTGGGATTGACGGATGTTTTCGGTTTTTCATCAAAATTCATGACCCGGCTGATCTGATGGGTTTTTGCCCCCCGGGCAGCCTTATGGATATTGCCGATGATATCCAGGGTATATTCACAGCCCTTCAGCACGATGCTGTAGTTGTCAATTTGGGCTGAAGTTTGTCCTTTGTAATGCAACGCCGAATAACTGGCTTTCAGTTTCGACTGAATCAAAGATGCTCCCCGCACATTGAGGTCGGCACCTTCCGCAAGCAAATGATAAATCGTATTTTTCTGATGCGAGCCCAAAGACAGTTCACCGATAGCTAATTGCAATGTGGCGTTGCGGTGCAGGCTGAAGGCTTCGTTGATATCTAGTTGCTGTTCTGACTGATTCATGATCAGCATCGACCATTGGGCATCATCTTCGATGGCTACGCGCAGATTGAGCGTTCCGTTGCCGCTGATCGTCAAAAAGACGCTGCCGGTTGTGCGTTTCGGTGCAATGATGGTCAGGTTGCTTTCCCCTTCCACCGTATAACTGATGGATGTCAGGGCATCATTTGCTAAAGTCAGCGACTGATGCGATTTCAAATCCAACGTGACTTCACGCATTTTTCGAGCCTCTCGGTTCATTGGCTGCGCAGGCACCGATACTTCCGACGACCGGACGAACTGTCTCTTCTTTAATAATATCGATACCGGTTTCCTTGGCGATCCAGTCATAGCCCTCTGTATCGATCCTGTTGACTAAGGAAGCATCAGAACTCATGACGATGCGGCCGTCGATCAGGATGTGGGTATGGGTCGGAATGATAAGATGGAAAAAGCGTTCGTAGTGCGATACGATCATCATCCCGACATCGCTTTTGGTCACCATATCGTTGACGACATTCGCCACAATTTTCAAAGCATCGACATCAAGACCGGAGTCGATCTCATCAAGCATGGCGATTTTCGGCTGTAACAGCATCATCTGTAATATTTCATTGCGCTTCTTTTCACCGCCGGAAAAACCGTCGTTAACATAGCGGTGGGCCATATCGGATTTCATCTGTAAATCCTTAATCGCTTTTTCCATCAGTCGGATAAAGCTGAACAGCGGGATTGGTGTTTCTCTGCGGGAGTTGAGTGCGGCTTTTAAGAAGTCGGAATTGGTAACTCCGGATACTTCCTGGGGATACTGCATGCCTAAAAACAAGCCGGCACGGGCACGCTCGTCGACACTCATAGATAATAGATCTTCACCGTTGAACGTGATCGTTCCTTCGGTGATTTCATACTTGGGATGACCCATGATTGCGGAGAGAAGAGTGGATTTCCCGTTTCCGTTAGGTCCCATGATCGCATGGATCTCATTGGTATTGATCTCCAGAGATACCCCTTTTAATATTTCTTTGCCTTCAATCGCGACATGAAGGTTCTCTATTTTTAATTGTGACATTTTTATCATTCCTTCCTTGTACATCATACAGAAATTACGGCATTTCTTCAATCGTTGTTATCTGAAATGGCAGTCTTATTATACCATAATCCCATTTTCGTGCTTACCCAGACGCACCGAAACTTCTTAAAAATTCGATTTTATGCAATGTATTTTCGGTGATTTGTGCAGCTTGAGGCAAATTTGAAGCAAGCTGTTGTCGTTTATTGCAATGAAGTCAAAAATAAACTATAATAGTAAAGATTTCATAAAGGAGGTTTCGTATGCTCAATACGATGAAAAAACACTGGTTCATAGTTTTGGTCGGTGTTTTGTTTGTGGCAGCAACGGTCTATTTCGCCTATGATATGACGAAGGACTTTCTGCCGGGAAAAAGTGTTAATGGCAAAGACGTGGTCTTTGAGATTAACGGACAAAATGTAACTGCGGATGATTTTTATGATCGCTTGTTTGAAGATTTGGGGAACTCTGCTTTGTATACGCTGTTTGAAAGAGCCATCGTAGCTCAATCGTTTACAGCGGATAAAGATATGATTTCAGAAGCGAAGATTCAGGCAGATGCAACGATTGCGAATTTTAAGAATTACTACGGGGCCGGCACCTATGAGGCGATCCTGCTTCAGGCGATCAAGGGAGTCGGATACTCGTCCATTGATGATCTTGATGATTATTTCCTCCATATCGCCAGTGTTCAGGCCATGACGAAAGTGTATTTCAATGAAAACATGGATGAATTGCTGCCTGCGTTTGTGACCGCCAAGAAACCGCGCATCGTGCGTCATATTTTGGTAAAAATGGATGATCCGGCCAAGCCGACGCAAGCCGAACAAACCCGTTGGGATGAAGTGAAAAATGCTTTAGCCGGCGGCGAATCGTTTGAAGCGGTGGCAAAACGTCTTTCTGATGATACCGGTTCTCAAGCCGACAGCGGATTGCTCGGCTATGTCGATTCCGATACACAGTTTGTTCCGGAATTCTTGGCCGCTACGCTTACGCTCAACAGCGGTGAAACCAGCGCCTGGGTCAAAACAACCTATGGCTGGCATTTGATCCGTGTTGATTCGACCGATATCAATGAACTCAAAAAGGAAGACGGATTTTATACCGCATTGAGTAATTACTATCCCAAAGCTGTATTTACGATGATTTGGGAACATGCCCAGGATTTAAATATTGATTTTAAAGGCAATGACACCATTAAGGAACGTTTGTTAAGCTTTATGGGCATTGAGGAGGCTGAATAATATGAAGAAACTTCTGATTATCGGCGTTTTGGCTTTGGTTTTGGCCGGCTGCGGCGATGCTTATGCGAAGATCACCAATGCACGTAATGCAATCGTATCGATCGGCAATAAATCGGTGACCCGGGGACAGTTATTTGATCTGATGATGAATCAGGATCCTGCATCAACGGTCATCACAATGGCCAAGCAAGTCATTTTGGATGAAAAAGTTGAAGTTACGGATGAAATCCGTGCGGATGCTGCTAAGAGCCTTGAGGAAATCAAGGAAAGCTTCGGCACCCAGTTTACCGATTATATCAAGCGTTTCGGATACAAAGACGAGGCAGATTATCTCGAGAAAGCATTGATTCCTTTTGCACAACAGGATGCACTGGTGAAAAAATATGTGACCGAAAATTTTGAGACCCTTGCAACCTCCTACTTCCCGCGTAAGGTCCGTGTCATTCAGACCAAGACGGAAGAAGATGCGAAAGCTGCCATCAACGAAGTTAAAGATGGCGGTAACTTCGAAACAGTTGCGGCCAAGTATTCCTCTGCCACTGCATATAAGGGCGAACTGAAACTGGTCCATTCCGAATCCGGTTATCCGGCAGTCGTAACCACTTTCTTAAAGACTGCTCTGAATCCGACCCTGACGGCCGAACCGTTGAAAGATACCACGACCAACCTGTTCTATGTGGTTCAAGTCGTTGAAGCACAGCCGACCCGCTATCAGGATGAAGCCATCGAGGCTTTGGTTGAATTAAGCAGTATAGCCGAAAAAATGTTTGTCGAACTGTTTAAAGAAGGCGGATTTAAGGTGTATGATAAAATCATCTTCGATCTGCTGAAGTCTGATTACAGCCAATATTTACCGTAATGAAATACGGAGCGTGCGCTCCGTATTTTTTTATTCGATTTCACTGTCGACACATACTTTGTCGCGACCGGTGTTTTTGGCCCGATATAAAGCATCATCGGCCTTTTTGACCAACTCCAGCGATGAAGCATACTGACCGGCATAGCCCGAAGCGATACCGATGGATAAGGTCACTTTGCTTTGACCTCGCTTAGGAATCAGTCCGACATCCGAATCAGAGATCGCCTGCCGGATTTTCTGGGCGATCAGTTTGGCTCCATACAGATTGGTATCATTGAGGATGATCGCAAACTCATCCCCTCCAAAGCGGGCAACCAAGTCGGTCGACCGGTTGACGCACGACTGAATGATTTTCGCAAAATGCCGCACGATTTCATCACCGGTCAGATGCCCGTAGTAGTCATTGATTTGCTTGAAATGATCGACATCAACCATAAGCATCGAGATCGGAACCCCGCTTCGCCGGGCATTTTCAAATATCAGAGTCAGATATTCATCAAAGTGACGGCGGTTGGCCAGGCCGGTCATCGGGTCTTGTTTTGACAGGTTGGTGAGTTCGATATTGAGTTCATGAAGTCTCATTTGCGCTTTCATACGCTTGTTGATTTCTTCCTTTAATTCCATAGCCTGATTGATATTGATCAGTGCAATGGAAAGATAGGAAGCGAGCGTTTCCAGGGTTTTCAGTGACTGGGTGGAAAACACATTTGGAGTCCGGCTTTGTACAGAGATAACGCCTAAGGTTTTGTCTTCCCAGTACAGCGGCGCAAAAATCAGGGCTTCCATCGGCTGACCATACGAGGAACGGATCTCCGAGACAATGGCGGATGTATCTTCCTGCCGTGAATTGACGAGCAGGCTCTTGCGGTTTTTAAAACTCCACACCGCAAAACTGGTCGTAGAATTTAAGTCGATTGAACGATCCGGAAATCGCTGACCGTCTTCCATGATGAATTTGTAATCGATCGTTTGTGTCTGAGGATTATAAAGACCGATATTAAAAACGTTTGTATTCATCAGTGAGTGAACTTCTTTGTATATCAGCTGATACATCCCTTCGATATCCGAAGATGAGGTCAGCTGACGGCCGATCTCACTGATAAACTCCAAGGAGTGATATGCAGCTGCCAGTTCGCTCGCTTTTCGCTCGAGCTGATCGTTGAGCAGCCGATAGGTTTCTTTCTCCTGAAACGATGTCATGGCATCAATCTGAACTTTCAGTCCGCGCAAACTGGTTTTTCGGGCTTCTTCCGCAATCGCTTCATCGACTTCAAATTTCTTCTTCGCAAACACCAGTGCTTTGGTATGCTCCCCGATTCGTTCATAAAGACGTACAAACAGAGGATATATACTGGCTTGCAGAGGCAGTGAGCCGATGTCTTGAGAAATCTGTAAGGATTTATTCAAAGCTTCTTCGGCAAGCCCATGCTCGTTTTTGTCCATATGAATATTGAAGAACTCCATGTATGCTTCGGCCACATGGTACATTTCGTTGGTTTCCAGATACAGGGCAATGCTTCGGTTGAGATAATCAATCGCATCCGCATAGTTCCCCTTTCTTCGGGCGACTTCACTTAGGTATTTCAGGGAAACGGATTTCATCATCAGATCGTTGTTTTCTTTGGCGATCTTACGTCCCTGTTCCAACAGTTCGAACGCCTGATCCAGAAGATCTTTTTTCATATAGACGGTTGCGATATTGACGATCTGGGTGGCGCGCAGATGATGAACGCCAAAATTGTCCAGACTTTCCTGGTAGTATTGCAAGGCTTTATCCAAATCATTGAGTTCGTTGTAAATCTCACCGATGTTATTGAGGATCTTTGCGGTCAGAATCCTGTCATTTAGGTTTCTTGCGGTCAGCAGGGCCTGCTGATAGTAAGAAAATGAAAGATCGTAAAGATGCAGATAGACATGCGATGTTCCTAAGGTATTGAGGATTTCTGCCTCCAGTGTCAGTTCTCCGGTATTTTTGACATCATGAAAACATTCAAGCAATACCTGATTGGCTTCATCCATATTTCCCAAGCGCATGTGTGCCCGGCCGATCAGATATCGGCTGGTAAGCATCAGTCGGTGATAGTTTCCCTGTTGTGATAACTGATACGCCGATTGCGCATGATCCATCATTTCTTTGACCGAAGTGCGCTCATAAGCTTCCGCTTTGCGGATGTGCTCAAAAATGTCCCGTTCGGTAATCTTCGTCTTTTTATCCAAAGTTTGATCCTCGTTGTTTTTTATATTGTATCGTAATTTTTCAAAAAACATAAGCACATTTCGTTTTTTTTATGATTATAATAGTATTAGGAACAAGGAGGATCGTTTATGTGTATCTTTTGTAAAATCATTAATCATGAAATCCCGGCATCCGTACTCTATGAGGATGAGGATGTATGTGCGATTCTGGACATATCACAGGTAACTGACGGACATACCTTGGTCATGCCCAAAGAGCATGTGGAGAATATCCTTGACTGTCCGCCGGTGTTATTAAGCAAAATCATGTCGGTGGCCCAAACACTGAGTAAGGATATCCTGATTAAAATGAATGCCAAGGGCATCAATGTATTGACCAATGCCAAACCGGCAGCCGGCCAGTCGGTCATGCATTTCCATGTCCATATTCTGCCCCGTTATGATGAAAATGACCGGCTGATCATTGAATTTAAAGAAAATGAAAACAAAGACATTTCGATCGCTTACCAACGGCTGACCAAAGAGTTATAAAAAGTACTCCTGTTAATGATAATCTATATCCAATGAAGAAAAACACAAATTTTGTGTCAGTTTCTTCATTTTTTATTCTTTTCAAGTGTCATAATATTATCAACATGATAAAGATAAGGAATGTCGAAACATGATCCAATCATTTACATTTGATCAATTCAGTTCTCGGGTACTAGATGTTTATAATAAGGATAAAGATAGCTTTTGGAGCGCGATGATGGCCCCCTTTTTAAAAGGGAGCATCATAAAAAAATTTTTCAGACATAAGGACATTGGACTTCATTTTTATACATTATTTAAAGATACCGATCAAAACAGAAAATCATACCTGAAGGATAAAACAGCTGAATTTGGATTTGATATCAATCAATGGAAAAGTCTTAAGCTTAAAGATGAGTACTTCACTGATGCATACCCTGTTTATGCTTTTCTCGTAATATGGATGCACGAAAACGAAGTGAGAGTTCCGCTGCTGCGTTATGGAGATATGTTAAGAGCAATCATGTGTGGAATCGCCGGTTACGGGTTGTTGGATGTTATCGTTGACAAAGATCTGGATTTTTCTGCAGTCGAGCTGCTGACTGCACAATATCTGATAAGCGAGTACGAAGATAAACTTCTGGATGTCTTTGGTGTCAGTTCTGCTCATTTATCAATCTTGCACAGAATACGGTTGAAGTATCTTCAGGCAGAAATTAAGGAGAAGTCCCTTAGGTTTAAAGCATCTCCTTATCAATGGAATGATCCGATTGAATGCGGATATAAAGCAGCACATCTTCTGACACCATTTATGTGCAGTCTTTCATTGATTGGTAAAGAATCTTCTATTCAGGACTATTTCGATATTTTCTTTATGTTTGGTGCGGTCATTCAGATTATCGATGATTTAAATGACATTGAGGATGACTTAAGAATCGGACACTATTCTTTCCCAACCCTAAACACCACAGTGATCGATCAACTGAAACATCATAATGATTTTAACTCAGCAGCTGAAAGTATTCGCAGAAACATTCCACATATGAAGAGTCTGTATAACATTTGCGAGCAACTGATGAATGAGAGTAAGGTGAAATTAGCAGCATTGGAGGATCCTTTTCTCGAAAAAATCGTGGATATTACGCATCTTCGAATGAAATCGGCATTTCATGATAAATGGAAGATTGTGACGGATGAGAAAAAAGAGTAATTGCTCTTTTTTATTATTAATCTATTGACATTAGTGTGTATCACATAGTATTATGTATTCAACAGGAAGGTGATGACATGGCAGATAACAAGGAACTTTTAGAAAGTCTGATCTTAGAGCTGCGCCGGGGCACGGTGATATTGACGGTTCTCAGTCAGTTGCACACACAAGAGTATGGATACTCACTTATCCAGAAAATTCAGGACAAAGGGATGAGCATGGATGCGGGTACGTTGTATCCCTTGCTTCGCCGATTGGAGAAACAAGGATTACTGGATAGCACCTGGGATATCTATGAAAATCGGCCGCGCCGCTATTATAAACTCAATCCGCAAGGAGAAGGGTTACTGAAGCAGCTCACCAACGAATGGAATCAGTTGAATCACATCATCAGTCAATGCCTGATCCGGGAGGAATAACATGGAAAAAGTCACGATCTATGTATCGGAAGTCATCCGGTACTTACCCCACAAATCACAACAGGAAATCAAAAAAGAGCTGACCGCCAACATCATGGATATGGTCGATGAACTCACGGCCGGCGGCATGTCTGAGAAAGATGCCGTGAACTCCGTATTAACCAAAATGGGAAATCCCCGCTTGCTGGCAGATCAGTATCTGGACAAAAAAGCATATCTAATCGGACCTCGCTACTATCCGACTTATGTCATTATTGCCAAAATCGTTTCTGCTGCGGTAGCCTTTGGCATCACCGTCGCTTTCTTCGTTCAATTATTGTTCTCTGCCGATGCTTCGGTCTTTCAATCGATAATTCAGTGGCTCGGCTCTGTCTTTATGGGTGTCATTCAGGCCATTGCCTGGGTAACCCTGATTTTCGCCGGTGTAGAGCGGTCTGAGGAAGTTGGCGTATTTAAGAAAGTGGAATTTGCCAAGGATGATTGGAACATTAATGATTTGCCGAAAGCCCATCAAGACTCAAAGAAGAGTGATCGGATCGAGGGACTTGTCGGATTTCTGTTTGCAATCATATTCCTGATTCTTCTCAATACCCGATTGGAACTGTTTGGAGTGTACATGTTCGATCAGGGGACACTTACGAAAATAATCCCGATATTCAACATGCAAAACACGGCGTCTTGGTTACCGTTGGTTTCAATGGCTGTCGCATTAAATGCGTTTAGTGACGGTGTGACCATGGCTTTACGCAATCAGACAAGACTTACTCATGTGTTTCGTGTGGCATTGAATCTGATGAGTTTCATCCTTATCGCCTACGTATTGATCAACGGCAATGTCTTCAATACCGAACTGGCGGCTCAAGTCGCTCCTAACAGCGTTGAACTGAAGAATCTGTGGATCTGGGTTCAGCGCAACATCGTGGTCGTCATTGTTATAGCAAACATCATCGGTATTGCGATTCAGACATTTCAAATTGCAAGATTCAACAGAACGTAAAAAAAGGGTCGAACCCTTTTTTACTTTGACCGATAGAAGCTGCGATTCTCCAAAGAGAAGATCCGTGGAGAGAACTGACCGGCTTCGACGGTTTCATTCATTTTTTCAAACATATTCAATCGGGCATCCAGATTATCAATCAAATGCAGGACTTCGGCTTCAGCGACCATGGGCAGCACCGGGGAGCCGTATTCATACTGACCGTGATGTGCGAGGATCACATGGCGCAGCAAGGTAACTTGTTCACTGTCCTGCCAACCTCTGGTCAAAGCCAATTCATAGACGATGGACTGCATCATCGAGATGTGACCGAGCAATTTCCCTTGCATCGTATATTCGGTCAATACCGGACCGGAAAGTTCAATGATTTTCCCCAAATCATGCGTCAGGATCCCGGCAATGAGTAAGTCACGGTTTAAAACATCATAACGTAAACAGATTTCATCTGCCAATTCGATCATTGCGACCACATGGGTAGCCAATCCGCCCAAAAAGTCGTGATGATTTTTTGATGCGGCAGGATACTCATAGAACTCTTTTTCATACCGATCAATACACATCTGTGAAATCTCACGATAAATCTCATCCCGGATCGAAGCGATCGAAGCATCGATTTTCCCTTTTAAGAATTCCTTGGAATATTTTGACACATTGACAAACGCGGCCGCATCATATTCCCCTGCCACCGGCAAGACATTATGAATGCGCAGCTGCAAAGAATTGCGGTATTTCAGTACTTCTCCGACGATCGTGACGATGGTTCCCGGTACGGCCACGGCGGCTTGCTCTTCCTTGACATCCCACAACTTACCTTCCATGCTTCCGGTTTTATCCTGAACGACCAAGGACATATAGGGAGATCCGGCAGTCGTCACACCGCGGGTCGCTTGGGTAATCAGCAGCGGCTGATTGATTTTTTCGGCTTCAGCCCAACTATTCACTGTCTTTTGGTTCATGTTCTAGCTCCATTTCTTCTACGACCTCATTGATATCACTGAATTTGAATCCTTGTGAGGCCAAGGCTTTTTTGATGGCCAACCGTAATTCTTTCTGACTGCTAAACCTGCGGCGTAAGCGGTTGGCTGCTTTTAATGCCGCTCTAAAGAGATTCTGTTTTTCTTGTACCAGTTCATCCTCGAAACTTAAAAATGTCATCGCCTGATCCGTGGTTGATAAATCAAATCCCTGATGCAGCAGTTTCTGGCGGATTTTCTGTTTTTTCGCTATGAGCGAACGTCCGCCGATAGTCGGCTGAACTTTTTCAGCCCAGCGGATGGCCAGATTGAGTTCCGCATCCGCAGATTCTAAAGCAAGGGCTTCCGTGATGAGGTTTTCATCAATTCCCTTATCTTTTAAGGTTTTAATAATCCGGCTTTTCCCCATAAGTAAGGCGCGCAGATTCAAGATCATCGAATGGGTATAGCGACCGTCATCAATATAACCGCGTTCACCTAGATGATTCAGCACTGCATTGATCTGTACCAGGGTACAGTCGGTGTTTTCATTTAGAAAGTCAAACATTTCTTTTTTGGTGCGGTCTTTGACGGCGAGTTTTCGGATGGCTGCCTGATAGGCTTTGGCAACTTTCTCTTCATCGCGGTACTGATCCCAGGTTTTCTCGGATACCATTTTACCCTTTACCAGCTCCTTTGCTATACAGACGTCACTGAGCATCATCAGGGTGAACTTTTCTGTACGGTTGATGGCGGTGATTTCCGCCAGTTCATCTTTCATTGTAACACTTTCGATCCGATACGTGTTGGCATAGCGTGAAATCGCATTCTGGTACACGGAAATGACTGCTTTGGCAAAGGTGCGCATGTCGTACACATCGACCTGCCGACGGGCGTCCATACGCATTTGGATGCGAACGGGTTCATCAACAGCAAGCCATTGTTGGACGCGTTGGGCGAATTCTTGGGGGGAACGGAAGAAATATCCGGTCTTACCTTCTTCGATCAGTCCGGTCAATACTTCATCCGGACGGGCAAAGACCGGCAATTGAGAGGCAAGGGCTTCGATATAGGTCATTCCCTGCGTTTCGGTCAGTGAGGCAGATACAAAAGCATCACTGGCATGATAGTACGCCGGCACCTGATCGGCGGGTTTCTTGCCGACAAAGACGATCGTATCGCCTAATCCGAGAGTTTCTGTTTTCTCAACCAAAGCATCCATCTCCGGTCCGCCGCCGACAATTAGAAACTTTACCGGCAATTCCATTTCTTTGATGTATCTGAATCCGTCAATGACGAAGTCAATGCTTTTCTCCTTGGCGAGCCGGCCGACAAACAAGATGATTTTCTCATGTTCTTTGACACCGACCTGATCGCGGATTTCCTTGAGTCTGACACTATCGCTCAAGTGAGGGTCAAACCGCTCGAGATCCAACCCGGTCGGCACGACAAAAATCGGCCGTTGGATATTATAGCGAATCAGCATGTCCTTGGTTTTCTGTGACGGAGCAATGATCGCCTCACACGATGCCCCATACAGCCGGCTGATACGCTCGATGGACTTCTTTGCGATGGCATCCACGGTTTTAGAATTAAAAACGTTGACATAGTGCGTGTAGTCTTCGTAGGTCGTATGGTATGTCGACACGATGGGCAGCTTGAGCATTTTACCGCAGAAATGACCAAACAGACCTGCCCCAAATTCCGTATGTACGTGGATAATGTCAAGTTTCATTTCTTTGACGATACCAAACGCCTTAAAGTGTAGCGGTGAAGTCGCGACATATCCGTACATTTGTTTGACTTCGATGCCCGGCAGTCGTAAAATCCGATCTTCGTACGATGTATGGATCAATGAGGGGTGAGTCGTGATGATAAAAACATCGTGTCCGTCATTTTCCAAAGCACGTTTCAATGTCACGATTGAAGTGACAACGCCGTTGACATCCGGCAAGTATGAATCCCCAAACATTCCGATGCGCATAATTCAAACCTCCTATTTCGTTCGATGGTAATACCGATAGATCACAAACGTGATACTGCCGATCAGCATGATCAGGTAGAAATTGCTCATGCGCCAGATGATCATGGTCGCAGAAGCATTGATGTAGCCCAGGATGGATGTAAACATCAAAATAAAGGTAGCTTCCGTTCCGCCGCTGGCACCGGGAATCGGGATGAATGCATTGATCATCGATACAAAAGCAGCCAAAGCCATGACATCCAGCCAGCCAAATCCTTCAAGCAGAGGTATACCTAAGGATTTGATGGCCACAAAAGGCAGGAAATAGTAGAACAAAAGCCGTGCGATATTCAACAGAACAATTTTGAAAATCAACGGTTTATGATTTGAGATCTTTGCTTTCTCAATCTGAAACCGATCGACCTGCTCTTCCATAAATGCCACGGACTTCTCTCTGTCCTTGACTAAGCGAAGTTTGATACCGATGTCGATTCCCCGTGAGAACACCCAGTTGTGCAGTCGGGGCAGTCGGGCCAGCCCCCATAATCCGAAAATGATGGTCGCATTGATCAGAAAACCGAAGAGCACGAAAATAAAAAATGGGGAATGCTGATCGAAAAAGTAGCCGAAGCGCAGCAGGATGAGAAAAAGCACTGTGGCCACCATCGTACTTTGATAGACGATGAAGTCGAGCCACAGGACACTGGCCGCATCACTGAGAGAAACTTTCTGTTTATTGAAGACATATATCTGTGCAAACTGACCGCCGGTCGCACTGGGAGTGATCCCGTGAAAAAAGGCAGCTATGAGCACATTGACAAATCCCTGTCGGTACTTGTAGGCGGGGTTGGACATGCGGGTCAGCTGGGTCAGGATGATCGCAATGATCACATGATAGAGAAGTGCAGTCGCAATGACGACCATCAGCCATTCCATCCGAATGGACTGTAAGAGTGTTAAAATCTCGCTGACAAAATCCCGTATGGTCAGATATAAGGCCGCGACGGTAAACAGCAGGATCATCAGGATATTGAACGCATAACTTTTAAAGATTTTTTCCATTACATATTCCTCAACTGTATTATACACGTTCATACAGTCCGCGACAATCGATTTCGCTTTCTCATGTCAAAACAATCGGCCTCATTAAGTATAAAAGATTATGACAGGAAGTTCAAGTTTGTGAAAAACTGACACCACTCCTCTTCTCTTAAAAAAAGACAGCCGCCGATGGCAGCTGTCTTGGATAGAATTAGTCTCTGGCTAACTTCATCAGACGTCCGAAACGTTTTTCGGCATCCGATGCTGCTTTTTCAAGCAACGCTTCCGCTTCATACGGATTGGCGTTGGGCAGCTGATTGAATCGGGTCTCATTCATCACAAAGTCACGGAACTTCGAGAAGTCCGGCTTGGTGTAATCGACCGTCAGTGGTTTTTCAGCTTCCGGATTGTAACGGTACAGTGTCCAGTATCCGCATTCGACCGCACGTTTCTGCGTGATCTGGTGATTGGACAGACCGCCGCTGATACCGTGTTCGATACACGGCGAGTAAGCGATGATCACGGACGGTCCGTTGTAAGCTTCGGCTTCCTTAAAGGCCTTGATGGTTTGAACGCGGTTAGCGCCCATCGCGATGCTTGCGACATAGACATGTCCGTACATCATCGCCATCATACCCAAGTCTTTCTTGCCTGTCGGCTTACCGCCGGCCGCAAACTTCGCGATCGAGGCGGCTTGAGAAGCCTTGGAGGACTGACCGCCGGTATTGGAGTATACTTCGGTATCCAAAATCATGATATTGACATTCATGTTGTTGGCGATGACATGATCCAATCCGCCATAACCGATGTCATAAGCCCAACCGTCGCCACCGACGATCCAAACGGATTTCGAGACGAAATCGCGGGCATTGGCCAGCAATTCTTTGGCAACGGCAACTTCGGATTTTTCCAGTTCTTCGACCAGTTTCGGAGCGATTTCTTTTTCCTGATTACGATCGCCCTTGACCGCCAGATACTGTTGGACAACGGCTTTCAATGCCGGTTCAAAGGATTCTTTGTTGGCTTCCATGACTTCGACCAGACGTTTTGCTTTGAATTCCTGAGCGATCTTCATACCGAAACCATATTCGGCATTATCTTCAAACAGGGAGTTGGCCCAGGCGATACCCTTGCCGCTCTTATCGGTGACAAACGGTGACGACGGAGTCGAACCACAGTAAATCGAGGTACAGCCGGTCGCATTGGCAATCATCATATCCTGACCGAACAACTGGGAAACCAGGCGGTAATACGGTGTTTCACCGCATCCGGCACAGGCGCCCGCAACTTCGAAGTACGGCATTAAGAACTGCGTGCCTTTGATGCTGTCGGTCGGGAAGAATTCAGATTTATAACGGGTTTCTTTGTAAATGTAGTTGGCTAACGGAGCTTCGTGCAGCTGTTCGTTGACATCGGTCATGACCAGTGCTTTCTTGCCGCCTTTACCCGGACACTCAACGGAGCACAAACCGCATCCGACGCAGTTATCCGGAGAGACCATGACGCGGTAACGCAGATGTTCGACACCTTTGCCAACCGGAGTAATGGTTTCAAATTCCTGAGGAGCATTCTTCACTTCGTTTTCGTCAAGTAAGAACGTACGGATGGTGGCATGAGGACATACGAAGGAACAGAATCCGCATTGGATACAGTTTTCCGGAACCCACTTCGGCACTTGCGTGGCGATGGTGCGGTGTTCGTTGAAGGATACGTTGTTGCGCATCGAGCCGTCCATGATTCCATGTTCGGTGAATGCCGATACCGGCAAGTCATACCCTTCCAGGTTATTGATCGCAGCGACATGCTCATCGAAGTATTCATCTCCGGTGGTCATGCGGGTCTTGCTCATCGGCAATTCAGCCCATTCCGGTTTGACAGTCACTTCATGCAGTCCGTCTTTACCCATGTCGATGGCTTTGAAGTTGAGTTCAACGATTTCATCGCCTTTTTTACCGTAGGTGTATTCAGCTGCCTGTTTCATGTAATCCAGAGCATCTTCGTAAGGAAGGATGGTCGGATTGAGAGCGAAGAACGAAGACTGTAAAGTCGTGTTGGTACGGCGGCCCATGCCGATCGACTCAGCGATCGCATTGGCATCGATGATATAGAATTTTGCGTTTTTCTTTGCCAGTTGCGCTTTGACACGGTTGGGCAAGTGTTTTTCGATTTCATCGGCTTTGTAACCGGTCGACAGCAGGAAAGTTCCGCCTTTTTTCAGGTTGCGCAACATGTCGTATCTGAACAGATAGCTGTCCAATGAGCAGGAAATGAAGTCCGCGTTTTTTATGTAATAGGTCGAGCGGATCGGTGATTTACCGAAGCGCAAGTGCGAGCGGGTTGCACCGCCGGCTTTCTTGGAGTCATAGGCGAAGTACGCTTGGGAGTACAAGTCGGTGTGGTCACCGATGATCTTGATCGAATTCTTATTGGCACCGACAGTACCATCTGCACCAAGTCCCCAGAAGCGGGCGGCGATGGTGCCTTCCTGGGCGACGTCGACGGATTCTTCGATCGGCAGCGAGGTGAAGGTCACGTCATCGACGATACCGATGGTGAAGTTGTGCTTCGGTTTGTCAGCCTTGAGGCTCTTGAACACGGCAACGAGCTGGTCCGGGGTGGTGTCCTTGGAGCCGAGACCATAGCGGCCGCCAACGATGGACGGAGCATTGTCCTGGCCAGCATAAGCTGCGGCAATATCAAGGAACAGCGGTTCGCCATAGGCACCGGGTTCCTTGGTGCGGTCGAGGACAGCGATCTTCTTGA
>DDYT01000030.1:0-25744 GCA_002348095.1 Erysipelotrichaceae bacterium UBA2227
ACTCTCACATGTGGCAAAACGCTTGGTTAGAATCATCTTTCATCTTGAAAAGAATAACTGTGATTTCGATCTTTCCAAAATGAGGTAGCGTTTCGGAAATCAGAGTCACAATCGAACAAAACAGTCGTGCTGACCGGTTTTTGTCATGGTTAAATTTATGCTTTTCGTTTTTCTTCATTTCTCTCTTGATTTGTAATAGTTAATTTCCCTCCTTATTTACTAGAATTTCTGCCGCTCTCTGATAATCATTGGGTGTATCGATATCTGTCAGGATACCTTCACAGTCGACCTCAACTTTTCGAAAGGGATGGCTGTGAATAAACTCTCGAAGTGAGGAGTGCTCTTCTTTTAAAAGCATCTTTATCGCATTTTTACTTAATCGTACCGGATGACCCGATAGGCCCTTGTATGAAGGAACTACGATATCATCTTCAATCTCAGACAGACTGCTGAATACCTCCGGGCATACAAAAGGGCAGTCCCCGGGTAATAAAAAAGCATGTTCTCCACTGATCACAGACAATCCTGCAATTACGGAAGAATACATGCCTTGTAAAAAATTCGGATTAAACACGATATCAACCTTATCAATATCTTGAATGTGTTGTTCAATGATGTCGTGCTGATATCCTGTAACGACAACCAAACGAGACACATAGGGCAACATCGAAAATATACTTCTTCTCAATACCGATTCTGAACCGATTTTTAGCAGAAGCTTCAGGTGAGGTGACATTCTCTTTGACTGACCGGCAGCAATGATCACACCTTCTGTAGTCATAAGCGCTCCTTAGTTTCGATAGAAATCCGCGGACAAAAAACACAAGCACTTTATGCTCCCTCTACATAAATGATTTTTTACTTTTGTTAATTCAATTATAGAACTTTATGAACAAAATAACAATCAGGTTTAGTGACTCTCCTTTTCAATAACAATGATTTACCCTTTGGATGTTGATGATACTATTGTTCTTATTTTTGACAAATCATACATTCTGTCTTTTAAGCACTCGACATCACTAATGATGATATCATCATGATCAAAATAAGATTTTATTTTCTTGAAAACTCTTCGATCTGCAGGATGCTGTAATTTCGGTGTTTTCTTGGTTATAAGTGACTGAAAATAAAGCATGATTAGTGAGGGTATAAACTCAAAACAGGAAGACTCAATCCAGAAATCAATCTTATCTACAGGAGGTAAGTATTGCTGCAACAATTTTTCTATGATCAGAAAACCATCTTCTGAAGATTTCCATATATCAACAAACACATAATCAAACTTAGCTAAGTATGTTTCGTTGAAGTAATCAAAAGCATCGCCTTCTATAATCGTAACACGATCATGATCAGGAAACTGCGGCAGAATGTACTGTCTGAACATCGAAATCACACTATGTGATTTCTCAATGACCGTTACTGATTTGACCTCCGGATTTAAGAGTGCCATAAAGACAAAATATCCGATTCCTAATCCGAACGTCAAAACATTTCCCTTCGCTTTCTTTGCGTAAGGATCGATGGTTGCTGACTCAGAAGGAGCATCAAGCATCCAAACATCATCATCCTGCCATAAAACAGCTGCATTTACCGGATGATCGAGTGCCCTCAGCATCATCCAATCATTGCATTCACGGTTTTGATCAAAAATGACTCCGGAAACATTGAAGAGCTGATGTGATGGCAATTGTTCTGAAGTATATCGAAATCCATCATGTTTTATAATGTCCAGTTTAATAGATGAGGTGTACGGATTAAGAAGGATATCGTTTGCTCGCAGAAACAAGGAAGGCCAATGTTCGATCGGACCTTCAAACTCCTGAAATCCTGCTTCAGCCATCGCTTGCTGAATGATCTTCTCATTTTCAAATGAGACTTCCAACCCCAAAAATCGGTTCTTATCCTCATTCTGAATGTTTTCTATACATCGCTGAAAAAAATGATCGATTTCCGGTGTCCGATGAATATTCATAAAGCATCTCCTTAATTAAACGTATTGTATCACAACTCCCTGCTCTCTGAGCAAATGAGTAGATATTATTTCGAATTCGAAATATAATTTAATCAATTACAAAGGAGCAAAACTATGAATCAACTAAAAGGAATCCACCATGTCACTGCCATCACCAGCAGTGCAGAGAAAAACTATGAATTTTTTACCAATGTATTGGGAATGCGCTTAGTCAAGAAAACGGTCAATCAGGATGATATCGACACGTATCACCTTTTCTTCGCGGATGATCGCGGCAGCGCAGGAACGGATGTGACCTTCTTCGACTTTCGAGGTTCCTCCAAAGCCATCAAAGGAAACAATGAGATATCGCGCATCGGATTGCGTGTCAAAGATGATGCATCGCTCGAATATTGGGTAAAACGGTTCGATCACTACCAAGTCAGACATGAAGGCATAAAAACGCTGTTTGGACGAAAGGTCTTGAATTTTCTTGATTTCGACGATCAGGAGTACGCCCTGTTTTCCGATGAAAACAATGTCGGGGTTGCCTCAGGTACCCCATGGCTTCTCGGTCCGGTTCCGGTCGAATTCGGCATTACCGGATTAGGGCCAATCTATTTCAGAATTAGTAACATCGAGCGCATGGATGCGATTCTCAAAGAAGTGATGATGATGCGTTTCAGTGCCAATGAAAGCAACTACTATCTTTACGAAATGGGCGAAGGCGGTAATGGTGCAAGTGTCATCCTTGATCTTCAGTCTTCCCACCGGTCAGCCTTTCAGGGTTATGGCGGTGTTCATCACGTGGCGTTCAGGATAGAAGACAGAACCGAGTTGGATCAATGGATCGAACGGCTGAATTCATTCAAAGCCGGTCACTCCGGCTTTGTCGATCGATTCTATTTCAAATCCTTATATACACGCTTATACCCGGGTATCCTGTTTGAATTTGCGACGGAAGGACCGGGATTTATCGATGATGAAGAACCGTATGAAACGTTAGGTGAAAGACTGGCACTTCCGCCGAAATTCAGAAATCGCAGAGAGTATATTGAATCCGTGGTTCGGCCCATCGATACCGTAAGAAGCAATAAAACATTTACTAAGGAATACTTCTGATGTTTCAAGATCTGAAAACCCTCACGATCCTTCTGCGAGCCACCAACTCCATTGAGCAGAAGATCAAAGAAGATATTTCTTCATACGGACTCAACCTTTCAGAATTTGGGGCTCTTGAGGTCCTCTATCACAAAGGTCCTCTTCCAGTACAGTCCATTTGTGAAAAGGTCCTTATCGCAAATTCAAGCATGAGTTATGTGATCGAACGACTGACACAAAAAGGACTGATTGAAAAGGTCAAGAACATCGAAGACCGCCGCATCCACACCATTGAACTGAGTGACCGCGGCCGTCAGTTAATTGGTGATATTTATCCCAGGCATTTGGCTCATATGAGATCAGTGATTGATGTATTGAGCGAAGATGAAGAGAAAGAACTTCGGCATTTGCTTAAAAAACTGGGAAAGCAAATCACAAACTAAAAAAGGGCGAGAGCCCTTTTTGCCTATTCGATATTAAATTCTCCGAAGGCGAGCACATCGCCGTGTTCGGACATCATTTTCTTCTCATAACGATACAATCCTTTGGGAAGTTCGTTGAAATAGAAAGATAAGTCGAGCCAGCCGTCGATAACTTCACCCGGATTCAGATTGTAGGCAATCATGATGAAAGCCATCTCCTCTTTCATTTTGACTTCGACCCATTTCGATCCGTCATACTGAAGTAATGTAAAAAGCAATCCATAGGCATATACATTCTCGGTATTGTTCTTAATGGTAAACTTCAGAGGCACGGATTGATCGGTAACGACGGTGCTTTCAAACTCCAGATATACCGGCATCTTCTTTCCGTCTTGCGATAGTTCCGAATTGTTCAGATCACCTGCGGCAGCCGAACATCCGGCGAAAACAAGCAATATGGATAACAGTGAAATCAATGTTTTGAGTTTCATAAAATCTCTCCTTTGATACCTATTATAGGTAAAGCCGGCGAACATACAAGTATACTGTTACAAGATGCATTTGAATGAAAATAAGTTGCATATAACAAACAAACAGTATAATAAAAAGCACTTACGTGCCTGATATTTTCTGGTGCGCGTGAAGGGACTCGAACCCCCATGGTTGCCCGCTAGATCCTAAGTCTAGTGCGTCTGCCAATTTCGCCACACGCGCAGTGCCCACTTATTATAACAACATCTTTCCAACAAATCAAGACTGCGCTTGATCTTGATCCATCACAAAACGAAGGGCATCTGCGACCGTTTCAAAACAACGCGAAGCCACGGCTTTGACTGCATCTTCCCCGCTGCACATCGCAAATCCGCTAAATCCTTTGATCATTGGTATATCATTAAACGAATCCCCAATGCAGTAAATCGGTCCTTCAAATTCATAATACTCATTGATATGCGCAATCCCGGACTTCTTGGTAATACCGTACGATACCACATCTACACCGTCATAAAACGGATAAGCCTTAATGATACCGTGATACTTCTCATTCCATAAATCGGCATACACCTTTGACATGCCTTTCTCATTGAACTTGACATAGATACCCACTGCTGTCTCTTCTTCAATGATATCCTTGATATCGATCAATGAGTCTACAAAATCCTGCATATAGGTAGCATCATGCAATCCGAATTTGTAGCCGTCACTGATTCCATAGAATGCCACCTTTTCCTGGGGAATGCTGTTAATGATTTCCATGCATATGTCAAAATCCATCAGCTGATAAAACAGTTCTTCCCGATGCTGATTCATAACGATACTTCCATTGTTGCCCACCAAGAAATCCACCGGGATATCATATTTTTCAATTTCTGAAATGATCGAACCGATGGAACGTCCGGTAGCAATACCAAAAAGGTTTCCCTGATCACGAAACCGATGAATCATATCCAATGTATCTTGCGAAACCTCTCCATTTAAATGCAAGGTTCCGTCATAATCTGCCGCAAACAACTTCATATCATCACATCCTTGCCCTCTATTGTACACCATAAGCACTGAAACGCCAAAGAAAAAGCAGGTTTATCACCTGCTATAAGATAGAAACAACTTTATATTCCTTCTCTTCCAGTAATTTCCTGACTTTATTCTTATCCAACTCATCGCATCGAAGAACGATCTCACTGATCCCATTGCGATGCGCAGCAAAGTGCGTAATGTTAATGTTCTTCTCGGTAAATACTTTAGCCAGCTCCATGATGACTCCGGGTTTATCCTCTTTAAGCTCGATGACGACCCGTGTTCCCTTCTGATGATATCCCAACAGTTCAACAAATGCCTTTAAGATATCATTGCGGGTAATGATCCCCAGCAAAACTGAATCCTCACCCACGACAGGCAAACAGCCGATATCACGGGTCTCCATGATGTCTGCCGCCTCTTCAAGCAACGCTTCCGGAGAAATCGTAAATACCTTTTTGATCATGATGTCCTTAACTTTGGTTTTTGATAACAAATAATTGATTTCATGCATCGAAAGGGAGGTCGCATTGGACGGAGTGTTTTCCGCGACTACGCCTTCGGTAACCAATCCCACCAAACGTCCGCGTTCGATGACAGGCAGACGGTGAATATTATGATCATGCATCAGATCCAAAACTTCGGAAATCGTTTGATCCGGCCGAATGCACACCGGATTGACAGTCATTCTGTTTTTTACGTACATAAGCTACCCTCCCAAGTAAACTTTCTGAATTTCAGGACTACTTAACAGCTCTACTCCGGTACCACCCAATACGATCGAACCGGTTTCCAGTACATACGCCCAATCCGCAATCTTCAGTGCCTGCATCGCATTTTGCTCGACCAACAGAATCGTGGTTCCCTGTTCGTTGATTTCGCGGATAATATTGAATATCTCTTTGACTAACAACGGCGCCAATCCCATGCTCGGCTCATCTAGAAGCAGTAACCGCGGTCGAGCCATCAAGGCCCTTGAGATCGCCAACATCTGTTGTTCACCACCCGACAATGTAGAAGCATCCTGATTGCGACGGGCATGTAAAATCTCAAATCGTTTAAAGACTTTTTCCAAATCTTGTTTGACGCCGGCTTTATCTTTTCTTAAGTAAGCTCCCATCTGAAGATTCTCCATCACGGTCAACCCGGAAAAAATCCTTCGGCCCTCCGGAACATGGACTAAACCCCGCATCGGTAACTGCGCCGGAGCTACACTTATGATATCTTGATTCTCATACGTAATCAACCCGGAAGTCGGTTTGATCAGTCCGCTGATCGTCCGTAATAACGTCGTTTTTCCTGCGCCGTTTGAACCGATCAGGGATACGATTTTCCCTTGAGGAACATCAATACTTACACCTTTAAGTGCATGAATGACTCCGTAATGCACATTCAGATTTTCAACATGTAACATAACTTACTCCTCTTCTCCCAGATATGCCTCGATGACCTTTGGATTTTTCTTCACTTCATCGGCTGTTCCGGAAGCAATCAGCTTTCCATAATCCAGAACGAAGATCCGCTCACATATGTTCATGACCAACGACATATCGTGTTCGATCAATACAATCGTTAAATCCATTTCTTTGCGTATTTTCGCAATAAATTCGGTCAGTGCCTGTGTTTCCTGCGGATTCATTCCCGCTGCCGGTTCATCAAGAAATAACAGTTTTGCTCCGGTGGCCATCGCACGTGCGATCTCCAACTGACGCTGTTTTCCGTACGGAAGATTTTTTGCAAGTTCATATGCAAGATCATCCAGGTTTACTTTTCTCAAAAAATCATGCGCACGAGATTCGATATCGGCTTCCGAAGCATAGAACTTTCCTAATCGTGTCAACGCTCCAAATACCCCATATTGTGCCTGCTGATTCATGGCAATCTTAACATTATCCAATACAGTCAGTTCTTTGAACAGACGGATATTCTGAAAAGTCCGTGCAACACCCTGGTGAGTGATCTTGTACGGAGGAAGCTTATTTAGCTCAATATCCTTTCCGTTTTTATGAAGAAGCACACGCCCTTTGGTCGGTTTATATACACCTGTCAGCACATTGAACAATGTCGTTTTCCCGGCACCGTTGGGACCGATCAGTCCGACCAGTTCTCCTTCATTGACCGAAATCGAAACATTAGAGACGGCACTGAGACCGCCAAAGTTCTTAGTCAGATGTTCTACAGTTAAGTAACTCATGCTGATTTCTCCTTTCGCGGCTTTTTGCCAAGTGGCGGTTTATAACCAAGAATTCTATCCAGTCCAAACTCCTTAGAACCGAGCAGCCCCTGGGGTCTGAATATCATGACGATGATCAGAATGAGTGCATAAGCAATCAGACGGACTTCCGCATAACTTTGTAATAACATATTAACTACACCGATGAATCCTGTCGCAATGACCGATCCGGTCAATGAGCCCATCCCGCCAAACACCACGATGATCAGAATATTGATGGACGTTGCAATCCCAAAAGTTTCCGGTTTAACGACATAATAGGTTGTTGCATAAAGCGATCCGGCAAGTGAAGCCAGCACAGCACCAAAGATAAACGCGATAACTTTGTATTTTGTCGTATGAATGCCCATGGCTTCCGAAGCAATCTCATCTTCCTTAATCGAGATGCAGGCACGCCCGATCGCAGAGTTTTTAAAGTTTGCAGACAGCACGACCGCAGCAACGACAAACACAAACAACAGTGGCCAACTGATCAGGTTTTTGATATTACTTATTCCACTGGCTCCGTTGGTAATCTCCAGATTCAAGATAACGATTCGGATAATCTCGCCTACACCTAATGTAGCAATCGCAAGATAATCCCCTTTAAGTCGTAAAGTCGGGATCGCAACGATCAACGATATAAGGATACTGATAGCAATACCGACCAACATCCCCAGTAGTAATCCGGTCATATCCGGCATGTCACGCATGACGATGGCTGCACTGTACGCGCCAATCGACATAAATCCTGCATGTCCTAAGGAAAGCTGACCTGTAATCCCGATAATGATATTCAGGCTCACTCCCAGAATAACAAATATTCCGACCCAATAAAGCACTTGGCGATAATATGGGGTGATGATCCGCGTATCAATCATTACCTGAACTGCAAAGAAAAAGACAAGCAATACCCCCAACCAAATCAGATTCTTCTTGGAGAACAGATTTTTCATCACACTTTCTCCTTTACGTTTTTACCGAGCAATCCGCTGGGTTTTACAAGCAAAATAAGAATCAGAATGGCAAACACGACCGCATCTTTATAAAGCGTGCTTCCATATCCGGCCACATAAGTTTCGATCAGGCCGATAGCAAACCCGCCAATCATCGCCCCCGGAATGATTCCGATGCCACCGAATACAGCGGCAACAAACGCCTTTAAACCCGGAGTAAATCCCATAAACGGAAACACTTTGATATAGTACAAACCGACCATGATCCCGGCAGCGGCAGCCAGTGCGCTTCCGATGGCAAAGGTGATGGTGATGACATTATCCACGTTGACCCCCATCAATGTTGCGGCATCTTTATCCACCGCTACCGATCGCATCGCTCTGCCCAGCTTTGTTTTGGAAACGATATATTGCAATATGATCATCAGTGCGATCGAAGTTGCAAAAATAACGATTTGCAGCATATTCAACCGTAGCCCCATGACGGTAAAAAACTGATTGGGGATAACCTGCGGAAACGCATAGATATTTGCTCCCATGACCATCAAAACACCGTTTTGAATCAAAAACGAAACGCCGATGGCTGTAATCAATGCAGCAGTCCGCGTAGACTTTCTCAGCGGCTTATAGGCAACGCGTTCAATGATTACGCCAAACAGTGCCGTGACAGCCATAGCAAAGACGAATGCCAGATAGATAGGTAAATTCAGGTTAACTACTGCGATCATACCGATGTAAGCCCCAAACATGAAAATTTCCCCGTGTGCAAAATTAATCAGCTTGATGATCCCGTATACCATGGTATATCCAAGGGCAATCAGTGCATAAACACCGCCGATGGATAGTCCATTAATCGTCTGTTGTAAGAATTGTTGCATAGCGCCTCCTATATTCAATGAAACAAACAGGTGAAAGGGGTACTTTCACCTGTTTGATTTATAATGTATGGCTGGTTTACGGATTGACGATCGTTGCTTGAACTTGAACGCCGTTTTCCAACTTAACAATGACCGCTGACTTGACAGGATTATTGAAATTATCGAAAGAGATCGTTCCAGTTACACCTGCGAAGTTCTTCGTAGCTTTAAGAGCATCTCTGACCTTCACCGGATCGGTACCTGCGGACTCAATCGCAGCAAACAGCATGTATGCAGCATCGTAAGCCAATGCACTTAATGCACTTGGGTTTTCTCCGGTTTCTGCTTTGTAAGCCGTAATGAAATTTTGAACTTTTGCATCCGTACTTAATGTGGAGAAGTGTGTCGAGAAGTATACATTATTTACATTCGCTGCTCCACCGGCCAAACTGTTGAGATCCGGAGACTCAAATCCGTCCGGTCCGATAATAGCAACATCAATGCCCATGGCGCGTGCCTGACCAATAATCAACCCTGCGCGAGCCGCATAATCAGCTACGAACAATACATCAAACTCACCTAAACCTTTGATTTTGGTTAACTGAGCACTGAAGTCAGTATCTGTATCTGTGTAGTATTCAACTCCCAAAACCTGACCGCCATTGGCAGCAAACTTGTCACCAAAGATTTTTGCCAAATCTTTTGCGTAGTCGGATGAACTTGAACCCATGACGACAGCCTTTTTGGCCTGAAGATCATTGGAAGCAAAATTAGCTAAGACCACCCCTTGGAACGGGTCGATAAAGCAAGCTCTGAATACCCATGGGTTGACTGCGGTTCCATCCATCGTAACTTTTTCGTTACTGCCGGACGGTGTAAATGCCAATACTTCATATTGCTTAGCCACAGGCCCGATGGCCAGGGTCGGTGCAGAGGTCGCTGATCCTAACATGGCAACGACTTTATCCACCGTGGCCAACTTGGTTGCATTTTCAACAGCTTTGGCCGTATCGTATGCATTGTCGTAAATAACCAATTCAACTTGTTTTCCGTTAATTCCACCTTTGGCATTGATTTCTTTAACAGCTAACTGAAAGGCAAGCCGTTCAGGAACACCGTAAACCGATACTTCTCCCGTCAATTCCAGATTGACACCGATTTTGATTGTTTCGGCTGCTTTTGGACCGCATCCGGTCAATGCACCAAGAACCATCATCAATACGGCCAGTAATGTGACTAATCTTTTCATGAATACCCTCCTCTAGGTAATATGGTTTGATTATAAATGAAAGCAATGTAAATTACAATGATTATTTTACATTACAGGTTGAAAACGTTCACATAATTTTCACAGACACATATTCAGTGCTCACTTGAGCGTATGTGCTATGTTAGTTCACTTGTATAACAAAAGCCGAAAAACAATTGGAGTTATTGTTTCATCGGCTTAATTCTAGCTATCAGACAATATCAGACTCAGCGAAAGTATTTCTTGATTAGTTCCTTATTCTGACTTTTTAAAGCCAAACGCGGCTCGGATCGGGCATTTAGATTTTTTAAGATGACATAAGACAGTGAGGCTGACAATTTGCGGCGGGATTCGGACACCTGGCTTCTCAAATAATCGAAATAAGTTTTCAGTGTGTCCCTTCGAAAATCAAGAATGTCATTCAGCTGATACCCATCCATGTAATATCCGCAGTGAAAATTCCGTTGAGCAAAGGCTTTTTCATCGAGATGTTTATAGTTCAACCCATAAATTTCAAAGCAGCCTTGAAGAAGTTCCCGATACAAACACCGACACGACTCCCCGCCACCCAGATTGAAAATCTGATTTCTCAGTTCGTTCTTTTTGTTCAGAGCCAAAACAAATGCTCTTGCAGTATCTCTGGCACTGGCAATTTCAACTTTCGTATCCAGCGGCATATGAAACATCAGCGGATCGATTTGCGGTTTGTCCATAATGGCAGTTAACCGAAAGATCGCATATTCAATTCCACTGGTAATGATCATATCTTCTGTCATTTTCTTCACCTGGGCATAATAGTCATCCTGACTGAACCTGATCGGATCGGTAACTCTGATTTGATAATCCTCGACTCGATCCCCGTATACACTGATCGATGATGCAAAGAGCAAAAATCCATAACTCTGTGCTTTTAAGGCATCAACAATATTTTTTGTCCCTTCGTAATTGACCTTATAGGTCAGTTTCGGATCACGGTCTGCTTTGGGCGGAATCACTCCGGCCAAGTGAATGACGGCATCCTGATTTTTGCATATCTCAAACACAAGCTGGCGATCGGTTATATTCCCAAAAATGATCCTGACCTTATCTTTATATATATTAAGCTGATTGATATTTTTTTTGTTCTTCAGCTCAAACACAGTCACATCGTGACCCTGTTCAATCAACATCGGTATGGCGTGATGGCCAACCGCACCGCATGCACCGGTAAGAAGCACTCTCATCGAACCACCTCTAGTCACATTATACATCAAAGATTCAAATAAAAAAGATTGCTTGTGCAATCTTGTTTTAACCATGGTGTCCCCTGGGGGGCTCGAACCCTCGACCCACTGATTAAGAGTCAGTTGCTCTACCAACTGAGCTAAGGAGACATTGTGCTTTTTGATTATAACCTCAAACCAACCAAAAATCAACCGTTAACATAAAAACTGTTCAATAAATAAAAACGTTTGAATCATAAATCATTTTGCAGATACTTACTGAATTCTTGTCGAGTAAGCAACAACCAGCTTAAAGATAAACACTCCGTAGAGCCAATAGAGTGATATGATGATCGGTAAAAACCATGATACCAAAAAGATCGTCAGAGACATCGCTCCGGCAAAAAATAAGGAGTTTTTGTGTCTAATTGAAGAGGCGAGAACTACGGCCAAAATAATCATTCCGGTAATATAAAATGCCCCATCCAGTTTGCCGGGATCAATTAATGCGTGAATGATTATCAGGTGAATATGAAGAGATGCAAAAATCAACGGATTGCGCAACCATTTGTGAATCTTCCCTCGAATGTTATCAGTCTGATAAAACCGTTTTGTGCTTTCAAAAAGATTGCTTATTGCACCTCCGCCAATATCCATTGAAAGTTCAACAAGTATCAGCCAAGTGAGCCAATGAAAGTTCTTGTCTGCATTTGAAAAAATCAGTACAAGGACACATAAAATAGCCGATGCAAAGGTCAATGATATTTGATAACGGGTAGGCGAATACCCAAAGAAATAGTATTGAATGTTCTTCATGAACCGATTATATCATAAATAAAAATCACCCGTCGAGGTGATTGATATTTCAGATGGTGACCCGTACGGGATTCGAACCCGTGAATGCATGCGTGAAAGGCATGTGAGTTAACCGTTTCTCCAACGGGCCAACTGGCGCCTGAAACAGGACTCGAACCTGTGACCAACCGGTTAACAGCCGGTTGCTCTACCTACTGAGCTATTCAGGCAAGTGCTTATAAAATATAACATAAACACTCTGTTTTTTCAATACTATTTATTCAAAAATATCCTTACCCCACAACGCCGGTTTCTTTTTGAAGAGTCAGATTCACGACCCACTTTTCCTTCTTCACCAGCCAGTAAGAAAATGACAACTTAAGGAAATCCGTGCTTTGGCCGGCAATATAAACGACAAAGATCGGAAAATCCGTCAGATACGCAAATGCAAATACGACCGGGATATTAACAAACCACATAAAGCCTGAATCCATTAAGAATGTTGATTTCGTATCCCCTCCGGCCCTCAAAATGAAATAGCATTGCGCTGTTCCCATGTAAATCCAAAACATCACTGACATGATCCGTAAGATATTCTGTGAGATCATTCGTGCTTCCGAAGATACATTGTAGAAGTGAGGAACGACAAACGAAGCCCCAAACATCATTAAAGCAAAACACATTGCTAAGAACACACTGAACCCCAACATACGATAGCCGTTGGCCCGTCCGGTTTCCAGATCATTGGCACCCAACGGTTGTGATATCATAACGGTCGAAGCGACTGCCATACCGCCAAACAGTGTAAAAAACAAGTCAGCTGTTGTGCCTGCAATCGACATTCCGGAAATTACCTCCGGCCCCCGGGTTGCATAGAACTTAAATAAGGTAGCCATGCCGCTCGCCCAGAAAAACTCATTGAGAGCTAACGGAGCTGCTTTTACGGATACATTTCTGATGATCAGTTTCGAAATATGCAAAAGCTCAGAGATTTTCGTCGAGAATGCAAAAGATTTTACTTTCATCACAACCAGTAGGATCGAAACTTCAACGAGCCGGGCGATGACTGTGGCATAGGCTGCACCGACAACGCCCATCGCCGGAAATCCGAAGTGACCGAAAATGAGTATATAATTGAAGAACGCATTGGTTAGGACTGAAACGATCCCGGCATATAACGGGATCTTCGTTTCACCGATGGAACGCATCGCACTGGTCATGGCCAACACCGGTCCAAGAGGTAATAACGAGAATGAGGCCACAGTCATATAGCGGATGCCCTCACTGACGATTCCTGCATCCGATGTAAAATATTGAATTCCCCATTGCGGCCGCAAGAATCCAAGAAAGAAGAAGGGCAAAATAACCAAGTAGGCACTGAGGATGGAGAAGCGGAAAGATTGTTTCATGTGTTCTTCATCTTTTGCCCCGAAATACTGTGCTATAAATATTCCGGCTGCTGCCAAGATTCCAAATGTTGCGAAAAATGCAATCATATAAAAGCGGTTGGTCGCTGCGACTCCCCCCAGAGAAGCATCGCCCAACTGACCGACCATCAGGTTGTCAATCAGGTTGACAGAACTGGTGATCAGTTGCTGCAGCATCAAAGGTACTGCGATTTTCAGTACATCCTTATAAAACTGTTTCGGACCGATAAATTTACTGTATCTCATAGTACCCTCTCTATAAAAAATGCGATGGAAGCCCATCGCATGTTTGTGTAAATGGTGGAGCTTATCGGGCTCGAACCGATGACCCCCTGCGTGCAAGGCAGGTGCTCTCCCAACTGAGCTAAAACCCCATATATATCAATCCGGTAAATGGTGGGCCTGAATGGACTCGAACCAACGACCTCACCCTTATCAGGGGTGCGCTCTAACCACCTGAGCTACAGGCCCAATACTCACCGAATGCCATATAAATATACCATTTACAAGGGGTGTTGTCAACAATTATAGAGCAATTTGTACCTTTTAAAAACACTTGTCCTAAAGGGGATAAATCTTGAATATTCAGCGGTATTTCAGAAAATTTCCCAAATTAAAACGTTCGGATTTTTACTCAATATTCTATGAAATCATGATAAACAAAAGCTCTCCAATTGAAGAGCTTTTGACGTATTGACCAATAATCTGATTAACGTTTTGAGAATTGAGGTGCGCGACGAGCCCCTTTAAGACCGTATTTCTTACGTTCTTTAGAACGCGGATCCCGAGTCAGGAAGCCTGCAGCTTTCAACTTCGGACGATAGTCCGCAGAAGCTTCGAGCAATGCACGTGAAATACCGTGACGGATCGCACCGGACTGGCCGGTATATCCACCACCGTAGACATTTACTTTTACATCCCAAGTACCCAAAGTACCTGTGACCTCCATCGGTGATCGAACCACCATGCGGAGTGTTTCTAACGGAAGGTATTCATCCAATGTCTTGTCGTTAACGGTAACGATACCGGTTCCCGGCGTCAGATAGACGCGAGCGACAGAAGACTTACGACGCCCTGTTCCTAAATAGACAACAGCTTGTTTCTTTTTTGCAGCCATAGTTCTTCTCCCTTCTAACCCTTGATCTTCAATTCGATCGGTTGTTGTGCAACATGCGGATGATCGCTGCCTTTGTAAACAAATAAGTGCTTACGTTGCTTGTCACCCAGTTTTGTGTGCGGGATCATACCGTGAACTGCTTTTTCAACCCACTCGATGGTGTATTGAGCACGCATCGTACGAGTCGTACGCACTCTTAACCCACCGGGGTACTGTGAGTGATTGTAATATTTTTTGGTTTCGTCTTTGTTACCGGTAACCACGATCTTATCTGCATTCACAATGATCACATAATCACCCGTGTCCACATTGGGCGTATATGTGGGTTTGTGTTTGCCTCGCAAGACAGTAGCAACTTCGGTAGCCAGACGACCTAGTGTAAGACCTGTTCCATCAACGATATACCATTGACGAACAACTTCGCTTGGTTTGGCCATAGTAGTTTGGCGCATGAATAATTCCTCCTAACCAAATGTAGTTTTCCGGGGCTACGTTTGGCATAAAGTGCCAACTACAATTTTATTATGAACCATGTCAAGTGTCAAGTAAAATCTCTTAACAGTTCACAAAACCGTGAAATGTGATAAAATGGAAACGAAGGTGATCCTATGCATAAAGAACACGTCCTTATTCCTCACTATCACCGGCGGATTCCGGTAACTTACTGCTATCCGGATGAGATTGAACCGCCCCTCAACAGTGTACTTATTTTGGTTGATTCTGTTGATTGCCAGATCAGCATGATCAATGAAATGACCGAGTCCTTTTGCGATTCGGGACATTTGGTCTGCCTGTATGATGTCCGGATGCAAGATGATATCAATTTGGTAAAAAATGATCTGCCCAAGGAAATCAAAACGATTTTGACGGATATGATGATACAGCCCGACTGCAATCATCATTCGATTTCCCTTATCGCCTGTGATCAGCCTGCCGGATGGATGTTGCTCGATGTGTTTGATGAGAAATCCGTTAAAAAAATTACCCTGCTCAATCCATCGGTATGTGATACTGATGCACCTATATGGCTAAACACCTGGAAATTACCTTTACTGCTCATTCATGAAAATCCGGCATGGATCACAGCATTACAGCTTCGACCCAATCCGCACCATATCATCGCCATCGATCCTAAAGATCCCTTACAAATGATCCTGGACTGGCATAAAACGGACTAGCGTGCTAGTCCGTTATCATTTCAGTAATCGATATATTTAAATCTTCCAGAATTTTACGTGCCTGATCTATGGATCGCTGATCCGACAAATCCGAGGGTGAGTGAGCATCGATGCCAATGATGACCGGCGCTTTTTCTTGTGCAACCACTTTCCAAAAGGGAAGATACGGATATCCGGCTCTTGATCTTACTCCACCAAGATTGAACTCAAGAAAAACTCCCAATTCCTTTGAGCACCGAATTATTTCCCGGGACATATCTTCAGCCTTCTGATCCCAACGTCGAAGTGAACGGACGAAAATATCCGGATGCGCAAATATTGAGAAAAGACCCGTTTTCAGACCTTCGATCGAATCTTTGCGATAATGATTCAATACTTGGTCAGGATCATTGTAAAACGCATAATAAGTTCCATAGGAAATCGTTTTATGAAAGTGATTGCCAAAGATCAGCAAATCCATTTCAAAAAGCTCTTTCATCCGTTTCAGCCAGTCAATCCGATCTTCAAAATACTCGGCCTCTAATCCCAATTTGATATCGATATGATCTTTGTATCTCCTTTTCAGGGATTGCACCGAATCAACATACTCAGCCAACTCGGCAATATCCATCCGAATCGATGCGGATTCGAAGGGATGAAGCGGCCAGGGGGAGTGATCGGTAAACGCCAACACTTTATATCCATGTTTAATAGCTTCTAAGACATACTCTTCATCAGAACCAAATGCATGTTTGCATCGCATCGTGTGGGTGTGATAGTTAGCAATCATATCGCACCTCAATCAATGTAAGTCCCTGAGGAGGTGCATTGAGTTTGCACGCCTCTTTATGATTAAGCTCAAACATTCTGCTGACATCACTTATCTGCAAACGGTTTAAACCGACTTCAATCAATACTTGTGTTATCATTCGGACCATATAGCGCAAGAAGCCTTTGCCCTCAAATATCAAGCGGACTTTTTCACCTTCATCCACGATGTCTAATCGTTGAATCGTTCTGACTTGATAGGATATCGTTTCGATGGGTGTAGCATTAAACGATGTGAAATCATGTTCGCCGATGAACAGTTGTGAACATTCACGCATTTTATCAAGATCAAGCGGTTTATTAAGCTGGTAAACATATGGGTAACTGAATACATCGTACTCACCGGTCTGCACACAATAATCATATCGTTTTGATGTAACCGAAAAACGCGCATGAAAATCATCGCTGACTGCTCTTATATCTTTAATATATATATCCTCTGGCAATAAGTCGTTTAGTGCTTTTTGCCATTGTTCTTCAGCGATATTGAGTTGACTGTCAAAATGAAAGACCTGACCTACAGCTGAAACTTTTGAATCCGTCCGACCGGCGCCCGTAATTTCCACCGGTCTTTTTTCGATCACAGATATTACGTCTTCGATCGTTTTCTGAATGGATCTTCCTTTGATCTGACGTTGCCAACCAACGAAATTTGCACCGTTGTATGCAACCGTTACTTTGTATCTCATAATCCAATGGCAAGCGCAATCATCACAGCAATAATCAGTAATACGACAATCAACATGAAGCGATCTTTCCACGTCCTCTTCAATTGCTTATAGCGTGTCCGAGGTGCTTGAGGTATGTACCCGCGGGCTTCCATTGCATCCGCCAAATCTTCAGCACGTTGGAAACTTGACACAAACAAAGGAACGATCAGAGACAAAATCGCCAGGATTTTCTCTTTGAACTTTCCTTCAGCCAAATCAACGCCGCGGCTGGCTTGAGCCTTCATGATTCGGTCTGTTTCTTCGATCAGTGTCGGAATAAACCGCAGTGCAATAGATATCATCATCGCAATTTCATGAGCCGGAACTTTGAACCGCTTAAATGGAGCAAGTAAATCCTCAATGCCCAGTGTAAGATCCAGCGGTTTGGTCGTTGCGGTCAGAATCGTGGTAATCATGATCATCAGCATCAGACGAATTGAAATGTACAATGTCTGAAAAATCGCATCACTGTAAATCTTGAATCCAAATATATCTACAACCAAGTATCCGGTTTTTAACACGAAAATGTTGATGATCATCAAGAAGAAAAGCATAAACATCATCGGTTTCATTGCCCGAATCAAAAAATTCAGTTTCAGCTTTGATAAAAACACGACCGTAACGATGATGACAGCTAAGATTCCATATCCGATAAATCCGGTCGGAATGAAAATCGCAGTCAGCATTCCCAGCATAGCCAGGATTTTCGCACGGGGATCCATACGGTGCATCACCGAGTTTAAGGGCATGTAGCGTCCCAATGCAATGTTATTCATGACCGTTGACCTCCTTAGCTATGGCTTGTGCCAAGGATTCGATATCAAAAATATCATCGGACAGGTTCATGCCGGCCTTTTGAAGCTGACGACGCATATCGACGACTTTAGGCGGGCATATGTTTAACTCATCCAACAGTTTTTCATCTTTAAAGAATGTTTTAACATCCGACTTCAACAATATCTTCCCTTTATCAACCACGACAACCTCATCACAATAGGTAAGGACGTGTTCCATGTCGTGGGTAACGATCAATACGGTTTTCCCGTATTTTCGGTTCATTGTCATAAACAGATTCATCATTGATTTTGATCCTTGCGGATCCAGTCCTGCGGTCGGCTCATCAAGAACAAGCACATACGGATCGATCGCCAATATACCTGCGATTGCCACACGACGTTTTTGTCCGCCTGATAAATCCAACGGGGATTTTTCCGCATATGTCTCATCCAGCCCGACTACCTTAAGGGCATGCAAAGAGCGAAGTTCTGCCTCTTGTGCATCTACGCCAAAGTTAATGGGACCAAAGACGATATCTTTCAGGATCGTTTCCTCAAACAACTGATATTCCGGGAACTGAAAAACCAAACCGACATTTTGACGAAGGCTTTTCAGTTGTTTAGGTTTTGTTCCGGCAACGATCGATCGATCAAGCACTTCGACTTCTCCTTTTGAAGGCAATAACAGTGCATTGAGATGCTGAATCAATGTTGATTTACCGCTGCCGGTCGCGCCGATGATAGCCGTAACTTTCCCTTCGGTGATTTCAACATCGACACCGTTGAGTGCACCGTAGGCAAAAGGCGTTCCAGGGGAATATTCGTAGCTTACTTGCTTAAACGCAATTGGCATAGCTGTTCCACCATCCTTTTCATATTCATCGGTTCATCGATATTGATTCCGTGTTTCTTTAACGCTAAGGACATCTTCACCGTAAACGGTACATCCAAATCGATGTCGATCAAGGTTTGGGCGTGCAACAGGACGTCCTGTGGTTTTCCTTGCATGACAAACTCTCCTTCATTCATGACAAAGACATAATCACTTTTAACAACTTCCTCGATGTCATGAGTAATGGAAATAATCGTCATGTTATGCTCCCGATGTATCTCATCCACCAGCGCATTGACTTCTTCTTTTCCCTTGGGATCAAGCATGCTCGTTGCTTCATCCAAAATCAGTATATCCGGTTTCATGGCGAGTACCCCGGCAATTGCGACACGCTGCTTTTGACCACCGCTCAGTCGGGTCGGTTCATTTTCGAGATATTCGGACATGCCGACTTCACTGGCAAAATGCTCGATGATGCTGTCCATTTCTTGTTGGGGAACCTGATGATTCTCCAGACCAAAAGCAATATCGTCGCGTACAGTCGATCCGATAAACTGATTGTCCGGGTTCTGAAAGACGATTCCGACTTTGCCGCGGACCTGGCTGACGGTTTGTTCATTCAACGGTATGCCGTCGATCATGATTTCTCCGTCGCTTTTTTCCAGCAGTCCGATGATCAGTTTGGCAATGGTCGATTTCCCGCTGCCGTTGTGACCGATAATGCTTGTATAACTTCCTTTCTCCACACGAAAACTGACGTTTTTTACAACGTCGGTTTGTTGATCGTAGGTAAAGCGTAAATTCTTAATATCCAAATGTTCCACGTAAATACCTCATAACTACACTATTATACATAGGAATGATACAAATGACAATGTATGCGTTTATTCAATTTCAAACCCAAGATACTGACCGCCATTGCTTTCGAGAATTACAGCCATTTCCAATACACTGGCATACAAAACATCGAAGTCGTTCGACAGTACTTTTGCCAATTTGACCTTGAAATCCGGGGTTACTTCCTCAAGGGTATACTCTCTGCGCTTCGCTTCTTTGACCGCAACAAACAAGGGATTCTGATCCGAAAACACACAGGCATGATAAATCTTGACTGTAGCTTTTCCGAACTTGTTTCTCAAATCGGCAGAAAGTTTTTCATCCAAGCGCAAAGGCTTCGTCGGTTCAGTCTCGTCTTCAAACTCTTCTTCATCTTCTTCGGGTTCAACAGGTTCTTCCCCAACTTCTTCCTCAGATTCTTCCTCAATCTCTTCCACAGGTTCTTCTTCAGATTGATCTTCGATTAGCTCAAGATCTTCTGACTCTTCCGTTTCTTCTTCAGACTCTTGAGGTTCCTCAATCTCATCAACAACCTCTGTCAAAGTTTCAACTGTCTCATCGACTGTATCTATAATTTCCTCTTCGATATCTTCGGCATCTTCTTCGATATCCTCAATAACCTCATCCACGACCTGGATGACCTCTTCGACAGGTTCAATAACAGGCTCTTCTTCGGGTTCTGGTGCATCAGCTTTTTCAGCCGCCTCAACGACGGTATCAGCAGCATCTTCAACCGCTTCAACGACAGGCTCAATAACCGCTTCTGAAAACTCTTCAACGATATCTTCGGGTGCTTTTGCTTTATCCATCGCTTCTTCAATGGCTTTTTCCGCATGTTCAACCACATCACTGACTTTCTCTGTGACTTTTTCGATAGCTTCCTCGACTTTGGTTATGACATCGTGGACGACTTCCTCCACATGAGCCGTAACTTTTGAGACTTTGGATGATTTTGAAGATTCATCCTCGATTTCTATAAATTGCGGTTTTTCACTGGCCTTTTCCTGTTTTTTTAATAAGAGTGCTACAACAGCGGCGGCTGCGGCAGCGATAACGATTCCCACTAGTTTCTTCATGCAAACTCCACCCTTTCGTTGTTTGTTATACGACCCAAGCGATCAAATATAAAAGTGAATAAAAGAAAATTGCGTAATGCATGACTTTGGCAATGTCGACATTCAATTTAACCAAAAGTTGCGGATTCATTTTGTCATACATGTAGATGCAAGCTAAGATGGGTGCTAAGAAGAAGAAATACAAGACAACCGATTCCAATAACACGAAGTTTATAGTCAACGGGAGTTCCATGATATTATTCTCCTTTTCTTTTCTACAATAAGTATAGCATATTACTTGTCAAAATTGAAAGAATGACCGATACGCCGAATCAGCATCAAGCCATCACCAATTCCAACCCGCTCAACAGAGAGATCCGAACGTGAAGCGATGTACTTCTCAAAGGTTTTGATTTTATTCACCATCTGACGTAAATTTCGACGGTCTTTAAGCTCTTCGATATTTTCGGTGTGTCCGTGGAAATCCAGGTTATCAACGATGACAATGCCACGCGGCTTGACAAATGGGAAAAAACGGTCAAAAAAGGCTTTGTTCTGGGCTTTTGCGGCATCAATCAGTAGGGCATCCACCATACGATTGCATGAATAGGTCAGTGCATCTGCGCAGATTACATCGATTCTGTCTTTAAGATTCATTTCAATAATGTTTTCTTTGGCCTGTCGGTATCGATCTTCATCGCGTTCAATCGTCGTAATCACAATATCATTGATTTCTTGTGCGATGAAAAGTGACGAAAAGCCCACGGCTGTGCCGATCTCCAGCAATGATTTACACTGAGCGGTCAGCAGGGAGGTCACGATATATCTGATGGAATCATCACTCATGATCGGCACATGCTGGCTCAGTGCTTTTTGTTTGATTTGCTCAAGTTTATCATTCATAGGAAAAAAGCGGATTTCTCCGCTTTAAACTAATTCAATGATGGCCATCGGAGCAGCATCACCGCGACGCTGAGTTGTTTTCAACACACGGGTATAACCGCCTTGACGACTTTGATATTTCGGACCAAGCTCATCAAACAATTTTTGAAGGGCTAACTGGCCGGTTTTTTCATCTGCAACCACATTAAACATAAGTCTTGCGGCTTGACGACGGGCATGCAAATCCCCGCGCTTAGCAAGTGTGATTAATTCATCAACGACTGAACGAAGTTCCATCGCTTTCTTTTCGGTAGTTTCGATCTTTCCGTGTACGATAACGCTGGTAGCCATGTTACGTAGCAAAGCTTTGCGGTGATCAGCCGTACGTCCTAATTTACGATTCCACATAAGGTTCTTCCTCCTTTACTGTTACTCAAAAGATTTGAAGCCAAGACCCAATTCATACAATTTGTCTTTAACTTCCTTCAGCGATTTTTTACCCAAATTGCGTACACGCATCATTTCGTCTTCCGTACGTGTTGTCAGTTCTTCAACCGTTTGAATTCCGGCGCGTTTTAAGCAGTTGTACGAGCGGACTGACAAATCGAGATCTTCGATCATCATGATCAAGCCCTTATTAACAACTTCGCCATTGGCATCTTTCATCACGGAATCCAATTGAGATACCGTATCTTGAATGTTCATGAACAGTTGTAAATGATCATCCAGGATTTTTGCAGCCAAAGCCAGCGACATTTGCGGAGAAATGGATCCATTGGTCCATACTTCCATGATCAGACGGTCGTATTTTGTATCTTGACCTACACGGGTAGGTTCGACAGCATACGATACTTTCTCAATCGGGGTATAAATCGAATCGGTATAAATGGTACCGATGCCTTGCGATGAACCTTGATAGAGACCTTTGTTCGTATCAGCGCTTACATAACCGCGACCCACACGAGCTTTCAGTTCCATTTCCAGAACGCCGCCTTCTTCCAACGTTGCAATCACATGATTCTTGTTGAGGATTTCCACGTTGGTCGGACAAATTATGTCATTGGCGGTAACGACTTTCGGACCCTTTTCAGCAATCCGCAAAGTGTAAACTTCGTCATCCGCAATGGTCATAACCAAATCTTTAATATTTAAAATAATTGAAGTAACATCTTCTTCCACACCGGGAATCGACGTAAATTCATGATAAACTTTGTCGATCTTGATGGAATAGACCGCGGCTCCGGGTAAAGAGGAGAGTAAAACACGTCTAAGTGCATTTCCAATCGTTGTCCCAAAACCTCTTTCGAAGGGTTCAACGACAAATTTACCGTAGTGATCAGATTCTAAGTATTCTCTCACGTCAATTTTCGCACGTTCGAATTTTTGCATTTACCAGTTCCTCCTTGTTTCGGGTAGATTAACCACGTGGCCGTTTCGGCGGACGGCAACCGTTATGCGGGATCGGTGTTACGTCGTTAATGACATTGATTTCCAATCCTGCGGTTTGCAATGCGCGTACTGCAGCTTCACGTCCAGGTCCCGGACCTTTAACATTGACTTCAACAACTTTCATGCCATGATCCATGGCTGCTTTTGCGGCAGCTTCGGAAGCCAGCTGAGCAGCAAACGGTGTGGATTTACGAGAACCCTTATACCCCAATGCTCCGGCTGATGACCATGCCAATACGTTACCTTTTTCATCCGTAATAGTAACGATAGTGTTGTTAAATGTGGAGTGAATATGCGCAACTCCACGAGCTATATTTTTGCGAACGCGACGCTTACGCGATGCGCTGGCTTTTGTTTGAGCTTTTGCCATTTTATTTCCTCCTATCGCCTATTTCTTCTTGTTAGCAACCGTACGACGCGGACCTTTGCGTGTACGAGCATTTGTTTTTGTACGTTGACCACGGACCGGCAATCCTTTACGATGCCGCATACCGCGATAACTGCCGATTTCCATCAAACGCTTGATGTTCAATGAAATTTCACGGCGCAAATCCCCTTCGAGTTTGTATTGTTCAACTTCTCTGCGGATTGCGTTAACTTGTTCTTCTGTAAGATTTTTAACCCGGGTATCTTCACTGATTCCGGTTGCTGCCAAAACTTTCTCAGCCAGCGGACGACCGATACCGTAAATATAGGTTAATGATACGACTACGCGCTTATCGCGCGGAATATCGACTCCTGCAATACGTGCCATGTGTGTGTTTCCTCCTAGTTTCCTTGACGTTGTTTGTGTTTAGGGTTTTCACAAATAATCATTACGCGTCCGTTACGCTTAATGACACGGCATTTATCGCATATGGGTTTGACTGATGGTCTTACTTTCATGCGTGTCCCTCCTATAGACTATTTATGTCTGAATGTAATGCGCCCACGTGTTAAATCGTAAGGCGAAATCTCAACGGTCACACGGTCACCTGGTAAAATGCGGATGTAATGCATGCGGATTTTACCAGAAACGTGGGCTAGTATTTCGTGCCCGTTAGCTAACTTCACCTTAAACATAGCGGATGGTAACGTTTCTTCAACGATTCCATCGATCTCAATGACATCTTGTTTTCCCATATAGGCAAATTCCTCCTTTGATCATAGGGTTGTAAGTATTTCGTACCCTTGCGCAGTAATCACAATGGTATGTTCATAATGCGCCGCCAATGAACCGTCTTTGGTCTTGACCGTCCAGTCATCAGCAAGCACTCTTGTAAATGGCTTCCCCCGATGCACCATCGGTTCGATGGCCAGGGTCATGCCTTCCTTTAATACAACGCCTCGTCCCGCCTGTCCGAAATTCGGAATGGATGGTTCTTCATGCAAAGAAGATCCGATTCCGTGTCCGGCATATTCAAGCGGAACACTGTATCCAAACGAGAAGACGTACTCGCCGATCGCGTTGGATATATCGCCGAGGCGACTTCCGGGCTTGGCTTTCGCTAGTCCGACAAACAGTGACTCCTTCGTCACTTCCATCAGATGCACGGCTTCCTGAGAAACCTCGCCGACCGCATAGGTCCAGGCACTGTCTCCATGGTAGCCTTTATAACAAGCACCGATATCGATTGAGATGATATCTCCGCTCTTGAGCACTGTATCATCGGGAATCCCGTGAACCAGCGTGTCGTTGATTGAAGCACAGATCGAAGCGGGAAAACCGCCATACCCCTTAAAAGATGGGGTCGCATCATGGTCGCGGATAACTTTCTCTACGATTTGATCTAGTTTCTTCGTAGTGACACCTGCCACAATGTATTTAGCAACTTCCTGATGGGCCAAGGCAACGATTTTCCCTGCCTGACGCATCAATTCGATTTCTCTGTTAGATTTGCTTGAAATCATCGAACATTCTCCAGTGCTTTTCGAATGTCCTGCCACACCTCATCAATTTCCTGGGTGGCATCGATGTATTGAACCAAGCCCTCGGCCGCATAATGGTCAAGTACCGGCTTGGTCAGTAAGACGTGCTCTCTGAGCCGAACGGTCAGCTGTTCAAGCGTGTCATCACTGCGATGTTGTAAGTGACCGCCGCACTCATCACAGATTCCCTCCACTTTTGAAGGCTGAAACTTGATGTGATAGATGGTCTTGCAGTCTTCACAAACGCGACGTCCGGTGACCCGAGCAGAAAGAACGTCAATCTCCACCGACATGTTCAACACGATTTGAATCGGTTTATCGATGGAAATGGCAATTTCCTCCAGGGCCAGCGCTTGTGCCAAGGTTCTGGGAAATCCGTCGAGCAGATATCCCTTTTTACAGTCATCTCGCAGCAGCCGTTCACGAATCATGTCTATGGTGACCTGATCGGGAACGAGCATGCCGTGATTGATGTAATGTTGTGCCAGTCTTCCTAATTCAGTGCC